>JANMVA010000460.1:0-7225 GCA_031392195.1 Saprospiraceae bacterium
CGGGAAGATGATTCTTTCTCACTTTCTGAAGGCCTCTTTCATACATCTCGCATAGACCGGGATAATCCCATGCCTTTGCAGTATAGAGATAAATGCCTTCACCGTTTTCATCGATATGAAATCCTTCCAGTAATCTGGAAATACTTTGCTTGGCAGTTTGTAATGCTGTCGGAACAGAAATACCATACCCATCATCCCAGATTGAAACGGCCATTGGGACTTTAATGACGGCAGCTGCATTAAGAGCTTCCCAGAATACGCCTTCTGACGTGCTGGCATCTCCTATGGTGACAAAACAAATTTCATTGCCATCCTGGCTCATCTGCAAATCCCTGCCTAAATCGGGATGTTTGCGATACCAGGAAGATGCCTGAGCCAGACCCACAGAACGGGCCATCTGACCTCCGGTGGAAGAAATATCGGCAGCCACATTGTAACGGTCATCCTGGGATAGCCAGTTTCCATTTTGATCAATCAGTGGGGTGGCATAATGACAATTCATCTGGCGCCCGCCGGAGAAAGGATCATTAGAAGGGTCAGCATATAATTGGGCAAAGAAATTCTCGACAGAAGAAATACCTGTTGCAAACATCCAGGTCTGATCGCGATAGTAGCCGGATCTCCAGTCACCTTTCTGGAAAAAACGGGCAAGTGCTACCTGTGGGACTTCTTTCCCGTCACCCAGGATGCCAAACTTGGCTTTGCCGCTAAGCACTTCTTTTCGGCCCAATAGACTGGCTTCGCGACTGACACAACATATCCAGAAATCGGATAGTACTTCGCGGACAAACACATCTTCATCACTTTTTGTCTTGTATTGCCTGATCTTTTCGTCGGCGATATCTCTAAGCATTGGCTCCAGGTTGATGATAAGTGAGCCAAAAGTACGGAATACGGTCCCTTTCCCTGACCAGATAAATATTACCCTTTGATAATCAGAATTATGTATCTTTGCCCCCTAATTAATCACTTTTAATACAATGAATAAAGGAATTGTCAAATTTTTTAATGAATCCAAAGGATTCGGATTTATTAAAGACGAGGCTTCTGGCAAAGAGTACTTTGTACACGTCAGCGGTCTGTCAGAAAAGGTCAAAGAGAACGATAACGTTAGCTTTGATCTCATCGAAGGTAGAAAAGGACTTAACGCCGTGAATGTCAGGAAAGCATAGAAAAAACAAGTTATTTCTCTGGAAATTACCGAAAACCCCGCCAAAAGCGGGGTTTTTTGTTTTTACAGCCTTAGTGGTAAATGATGCGTATACCGATTAAAGCGGGCTTATCTTCCTCAAAAAGGAGATTTAAAGTGGCATGATCTGACTTGACTATCCTTTTCAAACCAACTTCGAATGAAGGTCCGATCGCCAAATGTCTCTTCCCAAGTCCAAATTCGTAACCAAAGCCAGTTCCTAAATAATATTGGGTCTTGTCGATCGTAAAGTCAAAATCCTCTTCTTCCAGGCCTGTAATATGTCCGACCTGATACAGTCGGATTTCATCCTTGAAATTGATCACATAGCTAAATCGAAAGTCTCCCGTGAGAAAAAAACGATTCTTCTTTTTACCTAAATGCAATTTCATCCCTACCGGCAATCCGATTGCCTGATGATCAATCAGATATTCAAAATATACCTTAATTGAAGGATCATACTCACCATCAGTGACCTGCACAGGCCAGCGATACGTTTGATCGATCTGTCTGACAGTGGCATCCTGATAACTCAAACCACCATAGATGGAAATATTGTGTGAAATGGCCTTTGTAAAGGTGGCTTCAAGTAGAAAGCCAAATTTTGATTTGACAAAATCATTTACATCAGATTGCTCGATGTTGCTCATTTGAAGAGTTCCTGAAAAAGCGGGAAAAAATTTTTTAGATACTTCCTGGCCATTCATCATGGAACAGGTCAAAAACAGGGGTATCAGGACTGAAAGAAAATTTATGGGTCTACTCATCGTATAAAAATACATCAAGTAGTTGAACAGGGGTATTTCGTCGAAATACTCCCCTTTCAGATCCTTCGGCATAAAATTCCAGAAGTAGGTATTTCGTCGAAATACTCCCCTTTGCACCTTCAAAAAAAGCCCTGAAGAGTGAGTATTTCGACGAAATACCTAGCCTGGTCACTTCGAGCCCGAAAGCTATCAGGACTTCATGGTCGTAGCAACATCATACCAATCATTGAGCGGAACCTGAAACTACCTCTCCATAGGTCACTTCGACTAACGCTAAGTGACCGGTAAATCTTCCTTTTGTATGGTCGTTGAGCGTCAGTCGAAACGACCACTCCCTTGCTCCCTTGATCCTTTGCTCCCTTGATCCTTTGCTCCCTTGATCCTTTGCTCCCTTGATCCCTTGCTCCCTTGATCCCTGCTCCTTATTAACTTCCCCCTAATTTTTCTTAAGACATTTTAAGAAACCGAATTCCGCATCTTTCCGTCATCAAGACAAACCAAACTATCACTGACCATGAAAAAATCTACTCCTGATCACCATCACCTTCGCCATGCTCAGCGCATGTGCTTCTGCAGACAAACTTCTTGAACGCGGTGACTACGACGGCCTCATCAACCTGGCTTCCCGCAAACTTTCAGGAAAAAAGAAAAAAGACGAATATGTCATGGCACTCGAAAAAGGATTCGAGAAAGTAACCCGCCGTGACATGGCCGCTATCGAATCATTAAAGGTTTCTGAGAACCCCGATGACTGGGAAGACATTATCGACATCGCCCATGAAATTGACAACAGGCAAAATAAAATCGAACCATTCCTCCCACTGATAAGCGAGACCGGATACCAGGCAAAATTTACGTTTGTCCGCACGGATAAAATCATCACCGAAGCAAAAAACACGGCCATCAGCCTATATGAAAAACGATTGGATGACATGGTCGCTTCTGCCCGTCATGGAAATAAAAAACAGGCGCGCGCCGCTTTCAACCTGATCGATCATATGCGGTCTATCAGTTCAAATTACTATAACCCCGAGCTCCGCGATGAGATGTGGTCACTGGGTATCAATAAAATCTTCCTTCACATCGAAAACAACAGCAATGTGCTGATGCCTGGCGGATTTGAGGAGGAATTGTTATCCGCAGACTTTGCCAATATGGGTGGAAGCTGGGACAGATACTATACCGAGATCGATGAAGACATGGAGATAGATTACAGGGTCACATTAAAGATCATGGAGATTGCCACCACACATGATGAATGGCGTGAAGTAGAGCATGCGTATAGCAAGGAAGTAGTAGATGGCTGGGAATATGTATTGGATGCAAAAGGAAACGTAGCCAAGGACTCATTGGGCAACGATATCAAGCGGGACAAAATCGTACGGGTCACCGCGAAGGTGATTGAAACGATCCAATCCAAACACGCTCTCATCCGGGCCCGAATGGATATCACCAATGCAAAGTCCGGCGCACGGATTTATTCACAACCAATGGAGATTGAAAACCATTTTGACCACAAGGCTCGTAACTTCTTTGGTGATGAACGCGCATTGGAACCGCACCTGAGGCAGCGAATCCTTCCTCTTTCTTATCCTTCTGATGCGTCGATGATCTGGGATGCGTTCCAGGGATTGAAACCAAAATTCTTTGACGAAGTCCGCAGGGCTAACTACTCTGCCTAAAGAAATTAATGTTGCAGTAATTTTTAGTTGAGATGAAGGTGCACCTGGTCAGTGCACCTTTTTTTATTTTCCTATTGCTTCACCATCCACCTGACCACCTGATCTGTTCTATTCATGAATTGAATAAAATAAAGGCCTGGCGATAACCCGCTTACATCCAGGGGTTCAGTTATATTAAATTCTTTTAGTTCCAAAATAAGATTTCCTGTTGTTGAATACACCCTTAACCGGAGTGGTTCATTCAGGTCGTGAGAGGAGATAAAGGATACTTCACCCGCCGCAGGATTTGGATAAATCCTAAAATCCTCCCATAGATCAGCCTCGCCATGTGAACTGGTTACAATTTCTGTATAATAGTGATGAATAGAATCTGCACCTACCCACACACTATCCCAAACTTGTCTGACAATATTTAGTCGGTATCCATGCGTAAAATAATCTGTCAGTGTTCTGTTTGAATTCTGCCATTCTTCTGAATCGCTATACCGTTCCTCCAGAAAGACAGTCTCATTTCCATCACTGTTATATTCAAAAAATCGTCTCCAGGTATCCAGCCATTGGTTTTCTTCAAAAGACTGGGAATTCCATGTCAGCAATTGCCCCAATGTATCCAGGACTCTGATCTCCCGGCGATTGAGTAACATCCCTATCGGATCCTCCAAGGCATATAATGTACTAATTACTTCATTTGTATTGTACGTATACGTCACATATGAGGTCAGTAGCCATTCCAAATTAATCCAGTCTTGAGTCTGGACTGTTTGCAGTACCTGAGCAGTATCATAGATATAAATTACTTGTCGTGAATTAATCCACGCTGATCCATTCCAAACGATGGAGATGATATGGGAAATCTGCTCATGCGTGTTCATGGTTATCCGTGTGGAAAACTGATCGACCCATTGATTCGATTGCCAGCGTTGATAAGTGTTGGTTGATTCCCGCTTCACCGTATCATTGGTTAATATGAATTTCGAGTAATTGACAAATTCATTTCCATCCCATTCTTCGGAAACTGTTGTCTGGTTACCCGGGAGTCCATAAGTAGTAGTGATTCGATATGTATTCTCCCATGCAGTTCCATTCCATATATACTGGTAAGTAACTGAGTTATTTAAGGCTTCGTTGCGAAAGAAGATTGATTTTCTTTCGAAGATCCATTCATTGGCCACCGCATCCCAATCCCATGTATAAGCACTATCATGCGTAATCTCTGACATCATTTGCCTTTGACCAAAAGAATAATCTCCGGATGAATTAAAGAATTCCAGGATGTCTACAAGATTCACATTATTAAAAGAATAACTCTTCGTAGCGATAAAATTTTCTAGGTCATGCTGCGATATCCCATCCAATGATGCGGGTGGGATATTCTGAGCGAAAACAGGACAAATGCTTGAAATCAAAACGATAAGAAGTATATAAAACCGCATATGCAAAGATTTATCTTATAAACGAAATCAGTCAAAACGAGTTGAGGATAGATCCCAATCTTCCCTCCAATTACCTGATACTAAATAAATCCGCGATGCTGCTTTGATAAGTTGTTTTCTTTGGATAAACCCCACCGCAAATCAAGACAACGATCAGGCTTCCTTCAGAATCCAAAGGCTATCGCTTCAACTTAATAAATGGATGCATAGAATTCTTGTTACCATTACTGATAACAACAAAATAAATTCCCGACACCAAATTATCGACATCGATCGCAGTTATGGCGGAATGGTCTAAGTCACCTTTCATCATTTTGATCCCATTTTGCGAGAACACAATGAATGAGCCATTTGACAACTGATCGGCTGCCTGATTGATGTTCAAAGTCGTTGTAGCAGGATTGGGATAGATATTAAAATTCGCCGGATCGAAATTGGTAGAGATACCAGTTGCCAGTGTATAGTAATAATGAAAAGAATCCTGATTGACCCATTCATCTTCCCATATCTGGAATACTTCGGTGATCCGGTTTTGCCTTGCGTCATTTTCAACCAGGAACCGGTATTGATTGATCCATTCTCCACCTATAAAAGCCTCATATAGCTGACCGGTAATAATATTGTCTGGATCAAAAGTGAATGTGAAACGCTGGACGTCAAGCCAGGTACTATCACCAAATGCCATTTGATTCAAATACGAGGTTCGGTTATGATTAGCATCGTATTCATAAATATTACGGCTGAGATTTACCCAATGATCCGTCTCCCAGGATTGTGTCAGGCTTGTATCCAGGTCCCCCTCAGATGTGTAGACGTAAAGTACCCGTTGATCCGTCACATAGTCTACGCCACTCCAATGTTGGACTTCCTGAAGTACTAAAAGATGATCATCATTGTAAGTGTACATAGTACGAACTCCATTAGACCATTCAGTTCCCAGCCACGTTCCCGTGGTTCTGGTCAGAACGTTATGATGATCGTCATAGGTAAAAAGTTGGCGATTTGCATTGACCCACATTGTGCCATCCCAGTTTTGAATGGTCCGGCTTGTCCGGTTATGATCAGCATCATATATATTGGTGGTGAGGTTTATATTTTCCCAGGCAGATCCATTCCATGATTGCAACAAAGCAGTTAACTGATTATTATTTGCGTCATATGTCCACTCATCACGACGGGAATTCACCCATTGAATTCCGTTCCATTCCAGTACAACCTGATTGAGAAAATTTCCATTAATATCCAATTCATAAAAGGTCCTGTTCGTAAGAACCCATTCATCTATACTCAGATCCCATGACCAATATTGTGAGCTATCAAGGACATCACCCGCGCCGGAAAACAGGGATACAGGGAAATGGAAATAGTCAGGATTGGTTGATCCTTCATTGTTACCAGAGAAATCAAAGGAGGTTTCTTTCTTTGATTTTACATCTGCTGGATTGAGTGTCTGCGCAAATGATGATGCAGGGTTTATAAAACAAACCACTAAGAATACGATCGATTTCATGATCATTAAGATTTATGCAATGGAATGATTCCTATTGCTTGAGAAATGGAATAACCTGGGAATTGCTGTGAGAATATATTCGTAGAAAATATGAACCGGCCACCAACTTGCGGACGTCCAGATCGAATGACTTTTGATCTGTTAAATCCATTTGCATGACTTTAATACCGGAATTAGAATAAATGTCAATCACGGCGTCATTAAAATCATCTTCTTCAAATTGTAAATTCAAAGTCGACCTCACAGGATTCGGATAAATGAAAGCCAAATCAGTTGCAGTCACATCTTTAGTACCTGAGATAAAAGGGAAATAATAAAAGGTCGAATCTGTATATACCCATTCATCCACCGTCCAAACCTGGTTTGCTTCAGAAACAAGGTTTTGAAAAAGATCGTAGGCTTTTGTATTCCGGGATTTATCATGCCATTTATCTTGCGACTTGGTTTGAAATAACTGGCTCAATTCGTTACCAATGGTATCATAAGTAAAAAGAGTCTGGTATTGATCAAACCAGTCATGCAATGTAGGTTTTTGATATATGGATTTGAGAACCTGATGATTGGAATTAAATTCATTATAGGTTCGCGAACTTGTTTTCCATTCATCCTGCCACCAATCCTGGTTCAGGGTAATCTCCAGGTTT
>JANMVA010000493.1:0-14444 GCA_031392195.1 Saprospiraceae bacterium
GCTTGTGCTGTAAGGAAGTTTTTCTCCCAGATAATCATAACCATAATAGCCTATTGATTGCCTGTCAGTCAACTCACCCGCAGAAAACATGTTGAGATTTAATTGGCTTGGATCCAATGCATCAATATTGACATATTCATTCAGCGATTGCCCTGTGAGGAGTCTAATAGCTCTGTAGAATAACAGATCTTCATTATTCTGAACCAACGTTTGGTATTTGTCCACGAGGAATTGTTGTGGAACGCCATCAAAAATTAAATCTAATGTGTCCTGCCCAAGAATGATTGTGCTATCCAGACCCAGGATGTGCTTGCTATTGGCACCGAGACGCATATTGTCCCAGAGATCATTTGGATTAATGGACCAGCTACGGTCGTGACGCTGCTCATATATTATACCTAGTTGGATATTATGTCTGCCCTGATCAGAACCACCTGGGAAAAAATCGAACGAAGCATTCATTGTTCCCGTATGAATATCATTCTCTGATTTGCTGAATGAATTGTATACAGCACCGGGCGCTGTGTGAAGTCCCGAATAAATGCTGTTTGTTGAATTGGACCAGAAACCATTATAGGCATAGTATTCCCTGAAGTCAAGTACACCTTCAATACCCTTATTATAATTCGTTAAGACGGATGTGCCCGGATGATAACCTTCGTCGGTGAAAGATTCTGTGTATCCAAAATGCTCACCATAAAATGGAGATCCGGGAAACAATGGGTTAGCAAATGGGCTTGTCGTATCAGATGCAATGCCAAATGATGGTTCCCAGGTTACGTCAAATCTTCCTACATGCCCGTAAGCGAAAAGGTTGTCTTTAAATCTTTCATCGCCGGTTTCACCAAAGGCTTTCTCATAACCATATTGAATGGTGTAGGAAATGTTTCTTAACAAAGATGCTTTTGTGGTTTCATCACTGTTCGCAGAACCTTCGGCAATGCGATGACGGAAACGGGCATTGACCAAAAAGCCATTGTTATTATCATATGGATTGTTCTGCCAGTTGAATAGGTTCCATGCCCTGTTAGGAGAAAAATGATTTTTGCTGTCAAAGTAGCTTCCTCCCAAAGTAAAGTCAATGGCATTGTTGACCCTGAAATCAATTTTACCTGTAATATCAAATCGTTCATCAGCCACATTGGGCCTCGCTTTTAATAGTTCTACATCATTCTCATCAATACGCTCTGATAATGAAATAGGTGTTCCGTTTTCAAAAGTGATGGGTGCTCCGATGATTGAAGCGATTGAATCTGCTTTTGCACGATATCCACCGAAAGCCTGTGGATCCGGATCATCCCGTTTCCGATACTGACCGGAGAACCTATAGCCAATAATTGATTGACCTGTTGTTTTATTCTTCAAAATGGGACCGCTGATATTTGCATTCAGCAGATTGTAACCATATGGGTCTGTTAACTCTGAAGATTCCAATTCAAATGCACCGGAAAATTTTGAAGATGGGCCTTTGGAAGTAAGCGAGATCAAACCTCCGGTAACATCACCATAACGAGCTTCAATACCTCCGGTGATCACCTGAAGTTGCTCGATTTCAGATTGAGGTATCAGATTGTTTTGGCTTACCCTGATACCATCGATATAATAATTGGTAGCATTCGTTCTGGATCCCCGTATGTTGATATCTCCGCCATCGATACTGGATAAGCCTGCAGTGGTTGCTGCAATGGCATTGATACTCTTGACCGGAAGGTTACGGATCTGATCGGCTGTCTTAATACCACCTTGTGTCGTATTGTCCTGCTCGATCAATGGTACTTTATATGCAGTGACAATTGCTTCGCCAAGTGTGATACCGGAAGTGACTTTGAAATCAAGACGGATCGCCTTGCCAGCCAGGACAACGACACCACTCGTTTGTTGCTCCTGATAGCCCGTAGAGACTACCTTAACATCATAAGTACCGGGGTCGATCGATGAGAAAACATAGTTGCCATCAAGGTCGGTTTGTGTCCCTGTGATCAGGTTGCCATTCTTGAAAAGAACGACATTGGCAAATATCAACGCTTCGCCGGAGCTTTCATCTGTGACTTTTCCTTCAAGAGATGATTGACTCCAGGCGATGAGCCCAATCGAAGATAGAATACTGGTGAGTAGTAATCGTCTTATCATAAAAATGTCATTTAATCAACTTGAAAAGGATAGTTAGTCGAAATAAGGCCACAATGTTACTAAATTATTACGAGTACCCATGGCAGAACGCTGTGTTGGTAAAAGAATTGACACTTCTCTAAAGGGGGTTATCTATTTTACTGAAAACCAATGAGATAACTGACGTATAAGAGACAAAAGTGATGCCCTCAACAGCTATATTAACTGGCGTGCATCTGTCATTTGTGTGGGTTCTTATTCGTGCTTCTTTGACTTGAAGACTGATAGCTCAAAGGTTACACATTAGTGCAAGCTTTAATGTTCATAAATGTTATTCGAACAGGTACATATTGCGGTTTCGCTCGAGCTCTCTGAAAAAAGGATCGGTCAGGTCATCAATAAACTGAATTGCTTCTCCGGTGCTTTTCATTTCAGGGCCAAGACGTTTATCGACATTGGGGAATTTATCGAAGGAAAATACAGGCACTTTGATCGCATAGCCCTTCAGTTTCTTTTCAAAGGTGAAGTCTTTCAGCTTGTGTGTGCCCAACATGACCTTGGTCGCCACGTTCAGGTAAGGGATCTCATAAGCCTTTGCAATAAAAGGTGTCGTGCGGGAAGCTCTCGGATTTGCTTCGATGACATACACTCTTTCTTCTATGCCACCCTTTGCCGGTTTGATCGCAAACTGAATATTGATCAGGCCGCGAATGTCAAGCGCAAAAGCAATCTTCCTTGAGTACTCGACCATCTGATCAATGGCAGATTGGCTGAGACTATAAGGTGGGAGGATGGCTGAGCTGTCTCCGCTATGAATTCCTGCCGGCTCGACATGCTCCATGATACCCATGATGTGCAGGTCCTCACCATCACAAATCGCATCGATCTCCGCTTCCTTAGCTCTTTCAAGGAATTGATCGATCAACACCTTATTGTCTGGCATATGTTTGAAAATGCTCAATACGTGGCGCTCGAGATCATTGTCATTGATGACAATCTTCATCCGCTGACCACCCAGGACATAAGAGGGGCGAACCAATACCGGGTAGCCGACTTCGTGTGCTATTCTCAATGCAGCATCGACATCATGTGCGACACCATATCGTGGATACGGTATCCCGAGCTCTTTTAATTTATCTGAAAAGCTCCCTCTGTCTTCGGCAGTGTCCATGCTTTCAAAGGAGGTGCCAATGATCTTAATACCATGTTTGTGAAATTCCTCTGCGAGCTTCAATGCTGTCTGACCACCAAGCTGAACGATCACACCTTCCGGTTTCTCGAGCTCGATAATCTCACGGATATGTTCCCAATAGACAGGTTCGAAGTAAAGTTTATCCGCGATGTCAAAATCTGTAGAAACGGTCTCCGGATTGCAGTTGATCATGATCGCCTCATAGCCAACTTCTTTTATCGCGAGGACACCATGCACGCAGCAGTAATCAAATTCAATTCCCTGGCCGATACGATTCGGACCTGAACCTAATACGACGATCTTCTTTTTTTCAGAGGGGATACTTTCATTTTGCTCATCAAAGCTGCTGTAGAAGTAAGGTGTCTGTGCTTCAAATTCTGCAGCACAGGTATCTACCATTTTATAGACACGTTTGATACCGAGTTTATACCGCTGACGCGTGACTTCATGTTCATTGATGCGCAGGGTCCATGCAATCTGTGAATCAGAATAACCCATTTGCTTGAGCTCGCGGAAAAAATCAGCGGGTATATCTTCTGCAACATTGAAGAGTTGCAATTTCTCCTCTGCCTTGACCAGGTTTTTGATCTGCTTGATAAACCATGGATCGATCAGTGTGAGCTTATGCACACTTCTTTCTGAAACTCCGAGGCGCAATGCGTCTTTCAAACGGAAAATGCGGTCATCGCCGACGACTTCCAATCGCTCCATGATGTCTGAAGTGCGGATCCATTCTTTCATATCAGCACCCAGTCCTGTGCGATTGTTTTCAAGTGACTGACATGCTTTTTGTAATGCTTCAATGAAAGTGCGTCCGATCGCCATCACTTCCCCCACGGATTTCATTTGCAGGCCGAGTGAATTTTCGGAGCCGTGGAATTTCTCAAAATTCCATCTCGGCATTTTGACAATCACATAATCAAGTGTCGGTTCAAAGCATGCACTTGTTGTTTTTGTGATCTGGTTTTTTAACTCATCGAGCGTATAACCGATGGCCAGTTTTGCAGCGATTTTTGCAATCGGATATCCGGTGGCTTTGCTCGCCAGTGCAGAGGACCGGCTTACGCGCGGATTGATCTCCACAGCAATGATGTCTTCTGTCTGCGGATCGAGCGCAAACTGGACATTACAACCTCCCGAAAAATTTCCGAGTGAGCGCATCATCATGATGGCGCCGTTTCTCATTCTCTGGTATGCCCTGTCACTTAATGTCATGGCTGGAGCGACAGTGATGCTATCACCCGTATGGATTCCCATCGGGTCTACATTTTCAACTGTGCAGATGATGACGACGTTGTCGTTTTTATCGCGGAGAAGTTCGAGCTCAAATTCTTTCCAACCCAGAACTGCTTTTTCGATCAGGACTTCGTGTGTAGGTGATGCGTTGAGTCCGCGGCGTAGAGCTTCTTCGAATTGCTCTTCCTTCATAACCATGCTTCCGCCTGTGCCACCGAGCGTGTAGCTTGGACGGACCACCAGAGGGAAACCGATAGCCTGAGCACCTTCCATTCCTTCGAGGAATGAATTTGCAATATGACTTGGAGCTACCTGCATACCGATCTTAATCATGTGGTCGCGGAATGCTTCGCGGTTTTCAGTGAGTTCGATGGCAGCGATGTCAACACCGATGAGCCTGACATTATATTTGGCCCAGACACCGCGTTTGTCTGCTTCGATCGCCAGGTTGAGGGCTGTCTGGCCTCCCATGGTAGCCAATACGGCATCGATCTGCCTTTCTTCAAGGATCTTGATGATACTATCGACTGTGAGCGGTAGTAAATAAATGTGATCAGCAGTCACTGGATCCGTCATGATGGTGGCGGGGTTGCTGTTGATCAGGCTTACTTCAATTCCTTCTTCTCTCAGGGAACGTGAGGCTTGTGAACCTGAATAATCGAACTCACATGCCTGACCTATTATGATGGGGCCGCTACCGATGATCAGCACGGAACGGATACTATTATCTTTGGGCATCTACCGGTTGGCTTGGTGTAAAAACAGACTTGAGGTATTTAAAAAATCGGTCAAAGATACTATTTGCCAAAAAAGAGAGCCCGTCGCCGCGTATGAATCTCCAAAAAGACGTCCTGATCACCGATTATGTCCATTCCTTTCTATTCGAAGGGCTTCATTCTCAGGGTTATAGCTGGACATATGCCCCTGAAATGATTAAGGCAGAGATGGAAATGATCCTTCCCCTGTACAAAGGGGTGGTCATCAATACACGATGTGGTATTGATAAGTCAACGATTGAAAAATGTCCTGATCTCCGGTGGATTGCCCGCCTGGGAAGTGGGATGGAAATTATTGATGTGGAGGCTGCTCATGCAAAGGGGATCCATTTGATCAGTGCTCCGGAGGGCAATGCACAGGCAGTGGCGGAACATGCTTTGGGGATGTTGCTGTGCTTATCCAACCGTTTGATCCCGGCAGATCATTCTGTCCGTAATGGTCAATGGTTGCGCGAGGAAAACAGGGGGTGGGAGATTTCAGGAAAGACGATCGGCATTATCGGTTATGGAAATAATGGGAGTGCTTTCGGTCGCCTGTGGCACGGATGGAATGTGAGGGTCCTGGCGTATGATAAATATCTCGAAAGTTATGGCAGTGAGAAGGTGATCCCTGTTGATCTGGCCTCATTGCTCGAGCAGGCAGACATTATATCATTCCATATCCCCCTCACACCTGAAACCCTGGAAATGGTCAACCATGATTTCATTTCGAAATGCAAAAAAAGATGTGTGATCATCAATACCTCCCGCGGGAAAATAGTAGATCTGGATGCCTTGCTGGATGGACTTCAGTCAGAGCATATCAAAGGTGCTTGCCTGGACGTCATGCCTATCGAACCTCCGTCTTCCGGTCCAAATGATTATCAAATGAAACTGGAAGTATTGTACAGCATGGACAATGTGGTGCTGAGCCCGCATGTGGCAGGCTGGTCAGTGGAGTCAAAGAGGAGGATTGCTGAGATCATTGTGGGGAAATTGAAAAGGCATGTGATTTTCCCGCCCCTAAAGGGGACTTAATAAATATTATTACCCAAGATCTTCCTACAGATCCTAATGGTTCGACTTTCTGTCTCTCATCTACGTGATACAGCCTCACCATCCTGGGACTTAAAAAGGATTATTACCCAATATCATTGATTTTATTAAGCCCCCTTTAGGGGGTTGGGGGCTGTTGGAATTGCAATAAAGCAAGATCGTTCCTCACACTTTCTACCTCTTTTTCCACAATCTTCTCTCTACTTAGATTCAGTCTAAATAAAAAATATACATTTGCCGCCATGAAATTCCGGCTCGTCACGGTGGCATTGCTTCTGCTTCTTTGGCCCTTATCAGGTCCCCTGTTTGCACAGGTCTCTGATACTTCATATACCCATAACCTGCTTCATCAATTAGAAAAGCTTGAGCTCGAAGGGTTTGGGTCCTTTAATTATTATCACTTCGATTGGCAGACTGATTCCTCCAAACGGGATGCGATTGATAATGAGCGATTTATCCTGGGGCTCAAATATCATTGGACGCCCAAAATCAGGCTCACCACTGAAATTGAATTCGAGCACGGTGGCACCGGCAGCTCAGTAGAGTTTGACCGCTTTGAAGAGTTTGGCGAATTTGAATTCGATATCAGCAAGGGTGGAGAGGTACTGGTGGAGCAAATGAATATCAGCTTTGATCTCAATCCAAATCTGACGCTGACCGCAGGGAGACTGAAAGTTCCTTTTGGGCTTTCCTTCATCCGTTCTGAGCCAACCGATTATCCGACGGCAACCATGTCAGAAATGGAAACTCAAATACTTCCGACCAATTGGACAGAGAATGGAATTATGCTTTCTGGTAAAATCGGGTCAGCTACTCACTGGATTTGGCAGGCCGGTCTTGTGAATGGGTTAGACGGAAGTGCATTTAATTCAGCCAACTGGATCAAGCGCGGAAATCAACAGCGATTCGAATTAGTCAACGCTGAAAATTTTGCTGTGTGTGGGCGACTTGATTATCAGTCAGGTGATCGTTTATTGATCGGCGTATCAGGTTATGCTGGAAATACATCCGGTAACCGTCCGAAGCCGGATCTCAAATCAGATGCTTATGTGGCGATCGGTGATTTTCATGCTACATACAATACAGGACGTCTGCAATTGAATACTATGTTTTTATATGGTGCACTTTCTAATTCAGAAACGTTGTCAGATCAAAATAGAAATCTTTCCAACAATCTGAATGTAAAACGCACGCCTGTTGCTGCTTCAGCGATCGGGGCTTACGGAGAAATCGTGTACAGGTTAACAAATAATCCGAATACCACGGCATCTTCAACTAAACCTTCACTTTCTCTTGTAGCACGCATTGATTATTACGATACGATGCATAGCACACAAGGTGAGATATTCAATAACCCAAGATGGGAACGAACTTCTTATACAATCGGGGGACTTCTAAAAGTTATTGAAGATGTTCATCTCAAAGCCCAATACACGCTCCGCGATGTGGGTGCGCCTGCTCCTACCAGCTTGAATGGCGGGACAAAAGAAAACACATTCGTCCTCGGTTTCGCATTTGAATTCTAATCAACCCAAATCAATTATATCATGTCATTTACATACAAACTACTAACCACTTTAATCCTTTTCAGCCTGCTCATTGCCTGTAAAGATGATCCGGTAACTCCTGGAGACAATTATGCATCAAACCTGGAGAACATTGCTTCGGATGTTATCCTGAGCACCTATGAAGATCTGCATGACGCAACAGAAATATTAGCTGCTTCATTAGCCACCTTGCGAATTAATCCAACGCAGGAAAACCTCGATGCCGCACGCCAGGCCTGGAGAAATGCACGCAAGCCATGGGAGCAATCAGAAGGATTTTTATTTGGCCCGGTTGATCAGCAGGGCATTGATCCCGCGATCGATTCATGGCCTGTCAACGAAACAGACCTTGATGCTGTATTGAACAGTTCTGAATCGCTGACAAAATCTTATGTCGATGGATTGGATGGTACGTTGAAAGGTTTTCACACAATCGAATACCTCATCTTTGGTGTTGACGGACTAAAAGAGGTGACTTCATTTACAACGCGGCAATTCGAATATTTAAATGCGTGCAGTGAAAGTCTTGCAGGGTCTACACTTCAATTATATCACAGCTGGAAACCGGAAGAAGAAAACTTTATTCAGAACCTGTTGAAGGCAGGTGAAACCGGTCTAAGTATTTATCCTTCACAGAAAGCGGGTCTGGAAGAAATCGTCAATGGCCTGGTGGTCATCGCTGATGAAGTGGGTAATGGAAAAATAAATGATCCGTTTATTCAACAAAACATAACGCTGGAAGAAAGCAGGTTTAGTGCAAATTCCAAACAGGACTTTGCCGATAATATCCGCAGCATTCAAAATGTATATCTCGGAACATATGGCAACCAGGATGGACCCGGCATATCTGCAATCGTGAATTCGAAAGATGCATCGCTGGACCAGGTAGTCACTACCGCCATTGCCGATGCGGTAGCAGCGATTGAATCGATTGAAGGCACATTCACTGCAGCCATTTTTCATGCGCCTGCAAGTGTGCAGCATGCTCAAACGAAAGTGCGCGACCTGCAACAACTGTTGGAAGGTGAGGTGCTTCCGCTGATCAATTCACTTTAGCAAAATCTATGCGTCACATGTGGAGATTCCCTTTTGTATATATCATCATTCTGGCCTTCACAGCATGTGAAGACACCATCCTTACACCGGTGGATGATGATATCAAGCAGGGTGGAGCTACGACGGTGACAGGAGATTTTACAACCATCTTTGAACAGCCAGCTGCAAATCTTTCCGGTGAACTGATCGAAGCCCATCGAAAATCTGATCTCGCATTTGGTGACATTTTTGTCACATCGCCAGCGATTATCAATTATGGGTTGGGACCAATCTTCAATCAGAATTCCTGTGAGTCATGCCACTTATCAAATGGCCGGTCACCTTTTCCAACAGATCAACAACAACTAAAAGGATTGCTTTTGCGCATAAGCATCCCTGGCACAAATCAAGTTGGTGGCCCTGTTCCGGTTCCCGGATTTGGTACACAGTTGCAAACGAAATCTGTTTTTGGTATTCAAAGAGAAGGAGAACTGACCTGGCAAGAGATCAGGGCAATCGAGGAATATATTGATGGTGAAGAAATCGAACTTCGTCATTTTAAATTTACCATTGAAAATCCATACACGGAATTTCCGGTGAATATTTTAATCTCTCCGCGTATTGCTCCACCTGTCATTGGTCTTGGTTTGCTGGAAGCCATTCGTGAATCAGATATACTTTCAAATGCAGATCCCAATGATAGCGATGAAGATGGGATTTCAGGTAAAGTGAATATTGTCTGGAATATTGAAACCCAATCGAATGCCATCGGACGATTTGGATGGAAAGCATCACAGCCCACATTATTTCAACAAACAGCTGCTGCTTACCAAAATGATATGGGCGTCACCAATCCTTTGCTGACCAGCGAACATTGTGAGGGACAAGTTCAATGTGATTCCATCACGGATGATCCGGAGATTGACATGGCTACGCTGATGTCAGCTGTTTTTTATCCGCAGTCACTTGCAGTTCCGTCACGCAGGAATTATGAGTCTTCATCTGTGCGAAATGGAAAGGAATTATTTTATCAGATTGGTTGCACTGATTGCCATAAACCATCATATACGACAGGTGAGCATCCTGAGCATTCTTTCTTAAGCCATCAAATAATATTTCCTTACACCGATTTACTACTGCATGATATGGGTGAAGGACTTGCTGATAACAGACCTGATTTTCTGGCAAATGGAAATGAGTGGCGCACACCGCCGTTGTGGGGAATAGGATTAACATATACAGTGGGAGGTCATCAGAATTTTCTACATGACGGACGGGCTCGCAGTCTTGAAGAAGCCATTATGTGGCATGGTGGTGAAGGTCAGCAGTCGAAAGAAGAATTTAGAAAACTTTCAGAAGAAGAGCGGGGGGAATTAATTGCTTTCCTTGAATCATTATAGTGATCAGATGCGTTGTGCATTGACGATGACATAATTAAAGCAATCAAGATTTTTCTCGTGCAGCTCCAGTGTTCCTTTAAATGTGATGACTTCATCCGTTGCATAACGCCGGATCGATTTCGGATGTAGTCTCAATTCAGCAACAGATTCCGGACCGGCACCACCGCAGAAAAAACAGGATACCATTGGGTTTCTGCTCAACACATATTGTGTACCCAGTGGATCCAGCGGGATCATATATCCTTTGATGATCACTTCACTGCCTTCCAAAGCTTGCAGGGATGCGCCGAATGATGCCTCTAATATTTCAATGCCCGCTTCTGCAGAATATTCTTTTGAAAATTTGACATCCGTCAACTGCGTCCAGGTAAGGGTTTGTTGAGCTTTGACTGTCAAACAAATAAGAAGCAAACCAAAGATGACCGCGATTTCTTTCAACATAGCTACTTAAACGAACTAATCTTTAACTAAAGTTCCGATCGTTTCGCCTTCCATGATCCTGCGGAGGTTGCCGGGTTTATTGATGTCGAAGACAATGATTGGAAGATTGTTTTCCTGGCAGAGGGTGAAGGCTGTCATATCCATCACTGCAAGACCTTCTCGGATCACCCTGGAGAAGGATATCTGATCGAGTTTTACGGCGTCTTTATTTTTTAACGGGTCGGAAGTGTACACTCCATCGACGCGTGTACCTTTCAGGATGACTTCCGCATTGATTTCATTCGCACGTAAAGCTGCGGCGCTGTCGGTTGTGAAATAGGGGTTGCCTATCCCGGCGCTGAAAATAACGATGCGGCCTTTTTCGAGGTGACGGACGGCTCGTCGGCGGATATAAGGTTCGGCGATTGCCTTCATTTCAATCGCAGAGATGAGGCGGGTGTAGAGGCCGATATTTTCAAAGGCACTTTGCAGTGCCATTCCGTTGATGACCGTAGCCAGCATGCCCATGTAATCGCCCTGCACCTTTTCAATTCCTGTAGCTTCTGCCTGCAATCCGCGAAATATATTTCCTCCGCCAATGACAACAGCTACTTCTACGCCCATGTCGGTGATGGTCTTCACTTCATTAGCGTAATGTTTTAGTTGTTGCGGATGGATGCCATATGACTGATCGCCCATGAGGGTCTCACCACTAAGCTTCAGAACAACTCGTTTATATTTCGCCATATCAGATAAGGTGTACTAAATTAATTTGCTTTTTTGATCCGTGTACTTTTCGCGATGGAAAAGAACAGGCAAAAAAAAGGCGAATCATTTCTGACCCGCCTTTCGTCTTTTCAATTGATTAACCAAGTTTGACGTGTTTGAAATCCGTCACCGTGAGATCCTTGTTGATCCCTTTCAGATATCCTTCGACAGAGAGGCTATTGTCTTTGACAAAGGACTGGGCTAACAATGTATTGTCTTTGAAAAATTTATTCAGCTTGCCTAATGCGATTTTCTCCAGCATTTCCTCAGGCTTTCCTTCCTGGCGTGCAAGCTCTTTTCCGATTTCAATTTCTTTTTCGATGATCGATGCATCCACACCTTCTTTGTTCAGTGCCACAGGTTTCATTGCTGCGACCTGCATCGCTACATCACGACCAGCATCTTTAAATTGAGCATCTGCCTGGTTGAGGCCGAGAATAACACCGGCTTTATTTCCCATGTGTA
Organism: Saprospiraceae bacterium; assembly: GCA_031392195.1. GTDB lineage: Bacteria > Bacteroidota > Bacteroidia > Chitinophagales > Saprospiraceae > Opimibacter. The sequence goes on from JANMVA010000493.1 coordinate 11,984, forward strand.
CATTAGAAACTACCTGAGGTGCTTCCAGACGTTGATAGTCTGCCAATTCGATTTTCTCTCCGATGACACCAACCTGCTCCTGTACTTTTTCAGCGATTGTGATATCGCGATATGGTTGTGCTAACAATTCTTCCAGGCTGGCGGGAAATTTATCCAAAGCGATTTGTGCAATTTCTTTCGCGAGATTGACGAAGTCTTCGTTCTTGGCCACAAAATCTGTTTCGCTGCTCAATCTGATTGCTACGCCCTTTTTACCATCTGCAGAAACAAGAGCCTGCACTACACCTTCTTTTGCTTCGCGATCTGCTCTTTTGACAGAAAGTTTTTGTCCTTTCAACCGGAGTATTTCAATTGCTTTGTCAAAATCACCATTTGCCTCCGTCAATGCGGATTTGCAATCCATCATGCCTGCACCTGTCATCTCCCGAAGGTTCTTTACATCCTGTGCTGATATTGTACTCATCAATGTTGTCATTTTTTTAATTTAAAATTGGCTGCATCAAGACTAAGATGCAGTTGATGCTGTTTCTTCTGCTAATTCTTCTTTCTCTTTTCCGCGTTCAGCCAATCCTTCTTTGATCGCATTGGTGATATAGGTGGTGATGAATGAAATGGATTTTGAAGAATCGTCATTGGCCGGGATGGCAAAGTCCACCAGGTTTGGATCACCATTGGTATCGACCATGGCGAATGTCTTGATGCCCAGTTTTTTTGCTTCTGCCAAAGCAAGGTGCTCGCGACCGATATCCACAATGAATACAGCATGAGGCAAACGATTGATATCAGAAATACCACCTAATACCTTGTTCAATTTATTCATCTCGCGTGTCAGCGTGAGTCTTTCTTTCTTAGTCGTGCTGGACAGTGTACCATCGGAGAGCATTTGCTCCAGGTTGTTCATTTTTTTGACAGAACGACGGATGGTAGCAAAGTTGGTCATCATACCTCCCAACCAACGATCAGTCACATAGGGCATGTTGACTGTGCGTGCTGCTGCAGCTACGATTTCGCGGGCTTGTTTCTTTGTAGCGACAAAGAGGATTTTCTTTCCGGAACGGGCCATTGCCTTCATGGCTAATGCGGCACGCTCGAGATTCTCAGAAGTCCTGTTGAGGTCAATGATGTGAATGCCTTTACGCTCCATGAAAATATACTGGCGCATTTTGGGATTCCATTTGCTGCGCATGTGTCCAAAGTGAACACCTGCTTCCAATAAATCCTGATATAATGGTTTATCCATGATGGATGTGTTGAATTTTTTGTGATTGAATAAAGATGGCCATTAACGTTTTGAGAACTGGAAGCTCTTTCTTGCTTTTGGCTTACCGAATTTCTTACGTTCTACGACGCGGGCATCCCGGGTCAGGAACTTTTTGATCTTCAGCATTGGACGGAAATCGGCATTGATTTTGGTCAGGCCTCTGGCGATCGCCAGACGGATGGCTTCGGATTGGCCTCTGAAACCGCCACCGCTGACATTGACTTTGACGTCATACTGACCGAGGACATTTAATTCCTGCAGAGGAGCGATGACGTGTGCGCTGATGTGAAGTTGGGGGAAGTATTCTTTGTATTCGCGACCATTGACTTTGATGTTTCCTGTGCCGTTTGATATATAGACACGGGCGACTGAAGCTTTACGTCGTCCTATTGCATTGATTGTCTCCATAAAATATATTCTTGGTCTAAAATGATTCGATGAAAAATTAGATCAGCGGTTGTGGTTGTTGAGCCGCATGGGTATGTTCCGGACCTGGATAGACATACAATTTCCTGTACATGGCATTTCCGAGCTTGTTTTTAGGAAGCATGCCTTTGACAGCAGCTTCGATGAGGCGCTCTGGTCTGCGGGCTCGGACTTCAGTTGCTGTAAGCTCTTTCAGACCGCCCGGATAGCCGGAATAGTTCTGGTAGATCTTGACACCTTCTTTTTTGCCTGTCAGTTTGACTTTGGCGGCGTTGACGACGATGACGTATTCGCCTGTGTCAACGTGAGGGGTGTATTCTGGTCTGTGTTTGCCTCTCAGTACTGTAGCGATGCGGGTGGACATACGTCCGAGGACCATATTTTCAGCATCTACGACAAACCAGCGGCGGGTAACGTCTTCATTACGTACTGACCGGGTCTTAAAACTCAATGTATTCACAACTATCAAATTTTGATTTGAAAAGTAATTTCGGCGCCTTTTAGAAAGCGGGACGCAAAGGTAGCTTTTTGGTATGCATAAAACCAAGGGTTGGGGAAAGATTTCTGAAAGAAAATTGTGTAAGGGGCTGATTTTCAAGTAAAATTTTGCTCAGCGGTTACAAACTAAGGAGCAAAGGATCAAGGGAGCAAGGGATCAAAGGAGCAAGGGATCAAAGGAGCAAGGGGCAAGGGATCAAAGGAGCAAGGGGCATAGTGCAGAGAGGATAGGGAAAATTGTAGTGTGCGGGGCTTGCCCCCGCCTTGGTTTATCCA
>JANMVA010000577.1:0-5843 GCA_031392195.1 Saprospiraceae bacterium
CTTACGGGGAAGGTTTGTATGTCTACACTGGTAAAAGGCTTTACAACTATGGGATTGAGGACGGACTCTCCGGCAATGACATTTACGCGATGACCTGCACTAATAAAGGAGAGATCTGGATTGGAAGCGATGATGGCATCAACATCTGCACATTTGTGAATGAAAAGAAATCTGTCCGTTCATTCGGTCTTGCAGATGGATTACCCGACCAGATCATCACAGCTTTGGAAGCCGACAGTAATGGGAATGTCTGGATTGGCACTTTTGAACATGGTGTTGTGTATTATAATGGTTCTCTGCAGAGGGTGACCAAACCATTCGAGTCTGCAGGACTAGACCAGATCACATCACTGGAGATATTTGACGGAGTGGAATTGTGGATAGGTACAAGACAAAAAGGCGCATGGCGCTATAATCCTCAGACTGGTTTCGTGCGTAAGATCATCAACCTCGAAACAGGGAAGAGAAGTGAAATATCAGATATTATCGCAGATGTTGAAGGGAATATCTGGATTTCATATGAGGATGGGATTTTATTCTCAGCTCATCGTCCTTTTGAATTGCTGTCACTAAATATTGGTGAAGTGCAAGCTTTGTTTGCATCAGCTGATAACCGGTTGTGGATCGGAACACAAAAGGGGTTGTATCGACTTGAGGAAAAAGCAACGGAAATCTCAATACCTCTTAGAATAGCTCCGCAATATGACTGGAATATCAGGAGTATCATCGAAGACCAGTTTCACAATCTTTGGATTGGTACTCTCGACAAAGGGTTATATGTATTAAATCCTTCATCAGGTGTCGTGAAACATATCGGTCAGGGATGGACGATGGTAGCAAACACAATTATGTCCATGGCGGCGGCGAAAAATTTTATTTGGGTATCAACTCTGGAAGGCGTTGTATACTACCCACAAGAAAAAAATATTCTTAAAGAGATAAAAAATGAATTCAGACTTGTCAACGATCCATGGCAGTCTTCTCTTCATTTTATCTACCATGTATTTGTTGATTCCAAAGATAGAGCCTGGTTTGCCACGGATGGAAATGGTGTCTATTTGATTGATGGTGAAACGATCACCCGGTACAATGGTACGGACAGCCTTGTGCTGAAGAAAGTGCATTCCATTTGTGAAGATCACAGAGGCCATATTTGGTTTAATACCCCGGATCATGGGTTGATCGAGTTTGATGGATATAACTACAAGTCTTTATCTCTTGAAGGGGGACTTTCCAACACCACGATTGCGGCCATGGCGTCAGCAGGAACAGGTGACCTGGTGATCGTTCATAGTAAAGGTATCGATCTGATGGAGCCGGATCGCAGGCATTTTATGTACTATAACGATGAGATAGGCATTAAAGAAATCGAGACTGAGCTCAATACAATCACAACGGATAGTCGCGGACATGTGTATGTGGGTGGAAAAAACTTATTGATCAAGCATTACGCATCGGAGCATGAACTCAGCATTCATCCCAGGACACACATTTCAAGAGTCTCCGTTTTTGGTCAGCCGGTTGATTTTACGATGCTACATGAATTCAGGCATGATGAAAATTATATTGCTTTCCATTATGTGGGCTTGTGGTTTACTTCGCCTCAATCCGTCAACTTCCAATATAAGTTGGAAGGGTATGATTTGGAATGGAAAGAATCAAAGGATAATTTTGTTTCCTATTCCAGTCTTCCACCCGGACCGTATACATTTTCAGTGATGGCATCTGAAAATAAGTTTTTCCTCGATGAGCCTGTTTCTTCTTATTCCTTTACGATCGACAAACCCTTTTGGTTGAAGGAATGGTTCATTATGATCACCTTGCTTGCTGCAGGAGGTTTCCTTTATTGGTTGATCAAATCAAGGGAGCGGAGATTTCAAAAACAGACTCTCCTGAAAAAGGAAATGATCGAGTCGCAACTTCAGGCCATCAAAGCCCAGATCAATCCTCATTTTTTATTCAATAGTTTTAACACCCTCATCACGATCATCGATGAGAATACAGAAAGTCCTCGTGTAGCGATTGAATATGTAGAGAAGCTATCGGATTATTTTCGCAGTATCCTGCAATACAGGGAATCGGAAAGTATTACCCTCGAAGAGGAATGGGAGCTCGTACAAAATTTTGGATACCTCCTGCAGAAGCGATATGGATCTAATCTAAGGCTTCACATGGATCCTCCGAAGAAAGACGCTTATATCTTACCGCTAACATTGCAGATGCTGGTAGAGAATGCTGTCAAGCATAATGTGATAGCCAAACATAAACCGCTTGATGTATTTATCACCATCGAAGACAAATACATTGTTGTCCAGAATAACTTGCAGCCGAAAGCCAATCCAGAACCTTCTACACAATTCGGACTTCAAAGCGTAGTTAAACGGTACCAATTACTTTCCGATCAAAAAGTAATCATCGATAAAGACAACAATTCATTCAAAGTTTGTATTCCTATTTTAAATAAATCAGCAGAATGAAGATATTAATCATTGAAGATGAAGATGCGGCCGTACGCCGGTTACAAAAACTGCTGGGTGAAATGGATATGTCTGTTGAGATAATCGGGATCCTTAGTAGTATCGAATCTTCTGTTGAATGGCTTTCCGCTAATCAGGCCCCGGATGCCATCCTGATGGATATACACCTGGCAGACGGCTCGAGCTTCGACATCTTTGATAAAACAGCTGTGAATGCCCCTGTCATCTTTGTGACAGCGTATGATGAGTATGCACTGAAAGCATTTAAGGTGAATGCCATCGATTATTTGCTTAAACCAATTAAGCAAAATGAATTGCATGAAGCATTAAGAAGGGTAGAGCCAAAGAGCACAAAAAACAATTCTACAGGTGATGATCTGATCCATAAACTTGAGGAAGCGGGATTTATCCGGAAAGCAAAGCGCCTCCTCGTGCGGATGGGGCAAAGCATCAAACTGATCGATCTGGATCATGTAGCCTACTTCTATTCAAAGGATAAAATAAGCTTTGCGGTATTACCTGGCAACAAACGATATCCGCTGGATCAAAGTCTTGATCAGATCGAGCATATGATAGATCCGCTGCATTTCTTCAGGATCAACCGCCAGTTTATTGTTAAGATGGAAGCCATCGATGAAATGATTGCGTATTCCAAATCGAGGGTAAAGCTCAAAATGAATCCACCCACAGAAGATGATGCGATCGTCAGTAAAGAAAGATCTCCTGAATTTAAGCGATGGTTAGTCGGAAGTGAATAAATGAAGATCACGAATGTGCCGGGTCAGTTAGAGGTTATGTGATTTTTATGAATGCCCGTTAAAAAGTGACGATAGTGACTTTATCCGCATTAAAATTTACTTAGATTTTTGGTGCTGTTTATTATTTTCTCTAAGCAGTTTTTAAGTTTTAGGAAATATGCGTTTCCTCCTCATGTTATTTAATGTGCTGATAAGTAATCAATTATAAAGTTTTTCATTGGTGGGCAGAAAATTTCAACGCCAAATCTATCATCACGTATATGTTAACACTTCTCCATTGAAAAATGGATTGCTTCCCTGAGGGTTAATCGGAATGTTTATTATTTAGTTTTGTTGAACGAAAAGATCACTTTTCTTTACGAAAATCCATTTATGCCATGACGAATATTTATCGTTTTTCATTACCAATTTTATTTTTCATTCTCACTCACCATCTGGTTGCTCAGACACCCACTGATGCTATCATGATGGGTAGAGGACAGGTTTGCGCAGCAGCCATCTATTCTAATGAATCCTGGGATGAGTACTGGGAAGGAACATTGTTACGCACGAATGGCAACATCGGTACATTTACACGACACACGATCATGCCCATGGCAGCCATCGGTTTATTTGACCGGTTAAACGTAATCGTTGCGGTACCCTGGATGAAAACAGAATCCAGTGGAGGATATATCAAAGGGGTTTCCGGCTTTCAGGATTGGGGGATCTGGCTAAAGGGTAATGCGTTAGATGTTGACGCGGGTTCGGGCAATCTCACATTTCTTGCAGTGGCCGGTTTGACAGGGCCATTTTCGAATTACCTTTCAGATTATGCTCCTTACAGCCTCGGCCTTAATTGCCTGGATCTTTCATTACGTGGTATCGCCCGATACAAGTTAAATTCCGGTCCTTATTTGCGCGGCACGTTTGCCTATCATTTACGGGGTAATTCGACAATTGAGCGTGACTATTATTACACTACTCATGGTGTCTATTCAGACGAGGTCGATATGCCAAACGCAATCAATTACGGAGCATCACTTGGCTCATATCTCTTTGGTGAAGCTCTGCGTATAGAAGCAACGTTTGAAGGATTCAATACACTTGGAGGATTTGATATCCGCCGTCAGGATGCGGGATTCCCTGCCAATAACATGGAGTTTACCAGAGTAGGAGGACTTGCTCAGTTTCATTCAGGTAGCACAGGTCTCGGATTGATTGCTTCATACAACCAAGTGCTAACCGGGCGTAATGTTGGGAAGGCAGCTATGTTCTCCGCCGGGATTACATATGTATTCGGTTTGTGGAATAAAGCAGAAACTGAAGTCATTGAAAATTAATCCTGCTAACTCACCAATTCACAATTACATCTAAGAAAAAATCATTATGAAAAATATATTTCTTTTTTCAATGCTTCTCGTTGCTTCTTTGCTCGTGTTATTGCCTGGCTGCGATGATGATTTACCCACTTATTTTGCGTTTGATCCTTACGAGTATGCTTCGTTGGATGAAGACGGCGGAACCTGGAATCCAAATCTGCTTTCCAGCCCAGCCCAGATCAGTATTCCGGCACCACTCGATGTGACCTCTGCGGCATACCAGGCAGAATTAGCGACTTTGAAAAGTACATCTTCACAATTGTCAGGCGATCAGCAAGCCACTGTTGATTATTGGGGTGGTGATGGATTGATCAGATGGAATGAAATTGCAAGAGAATTAGCTGCAAAATATAACCTGGCACCTTCACCGGATTCCGCAGGAAATTATCCGGCTCCTAACTCTGCAAACCCAGGAGTATATCCGTATTTTCCATTTGCACATCCTCCTTATTCATCACGTGCATTTGCTTATTGGGCAGCCGCTCAGTATGATGCATTGATTGCTACATGGCATCAAAAATATACTCATCTGCGACCTGCACCTTATGTAACTGACCCAACAGTTAGTGTTCACCTTCCAAAGAATGCACTTCCAAGTTATCCGTCAGAAGGTGCTGTGATCGCAGCTGTATCAAAAGATATTCTGACGGCCTTGTTTCCATTGGAAAAAGATTTTCTCGCCGCGAAAGCAGCTGAGCATCAGAGCAGCCTCGCATGGGCAGGTTTACATGTTGAAAGTGATATATTGGCTGGAGATTCACTCGGCCGGGCTGTTGGAAAAGTATTTAGAATGCGCGCAGCCAATGATGGCATGAGAAACGCTCAGACCCCAAGACCCCGCTCCGATTCCATCAGAGATGCCGCAGATGCAAGAAATGGTTATCATTGGGTAAATCTCGAAACTCCTCCAAGACCTGTGGGCATCACTCCATGGTTCGGCAAAGTGCAGATGTGGTTTGTACCGAATGTGGAATTGGTGCGTCCCGGACCACCACCAACACCCGGGTCCGCTGAATTCGAGGAAGCCGTAGAAGAACTTAAAGACATTGCAGATAACCTTACCGTTGAACAAAGAAGAATAGCAAATTTTTGGTCTGATGGATTGGGAACATACACACCTCCCGGACACTGGAACAGGTTTGCATCGGAGCTGATCGTTGATCATAAATTAAATCCTCTGCGAGCAGCCAGAACATTAGCATATATGAATATGGCAATTGTGGATGCAGGAATTGCCTGTTGGGATG
>JANMVA010000589.1:0-4224 GCA_031392195.1 Saprospiraceae bacterium
CACCAGGACGTAGGTTAACCTACGCCCAACTAAATAAAAAACCCTGACTTAAAAATTTATAAATCAGGGCATGGAGAGATCATGTCGATCATATTCTTATGTGAGACGTGTCGTCCTATCGTGCGCAGCTGATCGTGAATAGACAAACGAAGCACCGGCAAGTGCCAGGTCTTTCAACAAATTGGTAGCCGATATCACATCAACACTTCCATTTGTTTCAACCACATTCGGCATATGGATTATGAGTGCGTAAACAAGCAACAGCATGCCCAGTAAAAATGTAGCCACCCCGTCTTTTCGTCCAATGATCACAGCCACGCCGGCAAGCAACATAGCCAAGCCGGCTACGTAAACCCAGACAACACCACCCGGTAGAGGCACTGTGTCCGGCATCAAGCTCGCATTAATCAAGCTGACGATACCTAAAATGATGAAAGGAATAGCAAATAAATACTTTCCGATGACTGTGACTTTATTCATGCAGGAAATTTAGTTGGTTAAAAAGATCACAGGGAAAGTTCAGGGACTTGCTAAAGTTAATAAAACTTTAACCGCTGCAAGGAGTTTTCTCCTGCTGCAGAATAATTTATCCATGTTGCCGGAGAAAACTCCGGCAACCGGTATTTTATAATTTAATTATAGTGTATAAAGGTGAACTTCCGAAGGAAGTTCAAGCACTCCCTGCCCCCTGCCCCATGCTCCCTGCCTTATGCAGCCTTCAGCTTCTTCAACTGCACCTTATCCAGTTTGCTTTTCGCATACCGGAGATCCACTTCAAAAGCCTTCACATCCTTTTTGGAAGGAAGCTCAAACATGGCATCCATCATGATCGCTTCACAGATCGACCGGAGACCCCGCGCACCAAGACCGAATTCAATTGCTTTTAGTGCTATGTAATCGATTGCACTTTCTGTAATGGAAAACTTAATGCCCTCGAGTTCGAACAGGCGCTTGTATTGCTTGATCAGCGCATTCTTTGGTTCGGTCATGATCAATTTGAGTGTCTCCTGGTCTAACGGCTCCAGGTAACCTAACACCGGCAATCGCCCTACCAATTCAGGGATCAGTCCAAATGTCTTTAAATCCTTGTGCGAGACATAATGGAACAATTTCTCCTGATCGATCGCTTTTGAATCCACATTTCCATAACCGATCACATTCTTATTGAGGCGGCGGGAAATGATTTTTTCAAGTCCATCAAATGCACCACCAGCAATGAAGAGGATATTCTGTGTATTGACTTTGACCAGCTTCTGTTCAGGATGTTTACGGCCACCTTGTGGAGGTACCAGCACATCGGTTCCTTCCAATATTTTCAACATCGCCTGCTGCACACCTTCGCCGGACACATCGCGTGTAATACTCGGATTGTCACTCTTGCGCGCGATCTTGTCGATCTCGTCGATGTACACAATGCCACGTTCAGCAGCTTCAACATTATAATCACAACACTGAAGTAAACGGGACAGCATGCTTTCAACATCCTCTCCAACATAACCTGCTTCTGTAAAAACTGTGGCATCGACAATCGCAAAGGGCACATCGAGCATCTTTGCTATCGTCTTTGCGATCAATGTCTTTCCGGTTCCGGTCTGACCAACCAGAAGGATATTGGATTTCTCCAACTCGACCTCATCGACAGAAGTATGCTTGATGCGCTTGTAGTGATTATATACTGCTACACTGATACACTTCTTCGCTTCATTTTGGCCGATCACATACTGATCCAGGTATTTCTTGATCTGCTGTGGTGTGATGTGATTGGGCACATCGAAGATCTCATCCTTCTTGCGTGTGCCGCCCTTTTCATCCTGCTCATATAATTCCTGGCGCACGATCTCATACGCCTGCTCTACACATAGCTCACATATATGACCCTCAATACCGGCAATGAGGATCAGGGCTTCTTTTTTATCCCTGCCACAAAACGAACAACCAAACTGATCATCACTCGGCTTCATACCTGATTTTTTTATCACTATTACCTTCCGGTTATTTATTTCTTGTCAACACTTCATCCACTAAACCATACGCCTTTGCTTCTTCGGCTGTCATCCAATTATCGCGGTCTGAATCCTTCGCAATTTTCTCCATATCATGATCCGTATGTTTTGCGAGGATCTTGTAAAGCTCATCGCGCATCCCTTTGATCAGGTTGTAGGAAATTTCCATATCTGAAAATTGTCCCTGCATCCCGCCACTAGGCTGATGTATCATAACACGGCTATGGGGTAAACAAGTTCGCTTGCCTTTCGTGCCTGCAGCCAGAAGAACCGCACCCATCGATGCAGCCAGACCTGTACAGATCGTTCCGATTTCAGGAGACACATATTGCATGGTGTCATAAATCCCGAGTCCGGAGATCACAGAACCCCCGGGGCTATTGATAAATAACTGGATATCACGCTTATTGTCAGTTGACTCCAGGAACAGCAGTTGCGCCTGGATGACATTGGCTACATAATCATTGACAGGCACGCCAAGGAAGATGATCCTGTCCATCATCAGCCTGGAAAAAACGTCCATACCGACTACGTTCATCTGGCGCTCCTCGATCACCTGTGGGGTGAACGCGTTGATATCCGGAACGGTAGTCCGCATATAACGCTCGAGATCTGCACCTGAAATACCGGCATGCTTCGTAGCATATTTATAGAATTCATTCGGATTGCTCATAGATAAGAAAGCTAGTTTATTTGAAAGTCTAAATTAAGGGTATTACTAATGTGAATGTGAATGGTCGCCATGATCAAACAATTCATGATGCATGTCATGGAAACCATGTTCAAATTCTTCCTTTGTCACTTCTTTTTCATTAAACTGATAATTGGGCAAAATATGATTGAAGACGACCTCTTCCAGTGCATTTTCTTTCATCGTGCTCATGAAATACTCATTGGCATACAGTTCCTTCATTACTTTCCTCATATCAGCCTTCCGGTAGTCAACATTGGCAGTCACCCAATCAACAACCTGCTTCTGGATGTCTTTATCTGTTACTTCCAATGCGTTTTCAGCAGCGATTTTATTCAGCAGAAATGACCATTTGGCATCCCTGAAAAGATTATTGGCCTCACGCGTTCCCATTTCCAGTTTTTGCTCGCGTTGAGAATTTACCCAGCGAAGTAAAAACTCTTCTGGAATGGCAAACCCGTTTTCTTTTAAAAGAGCAGCACGTACCGCCATCTTCTTCATGTCACTGAGCCGGGTTGCATTATTATTCGTATCCCTGCTTTCCAGCATACTCCGAAGTGTAGCTTCATCCTTTATCTGTGGGCCAACATACTTCGCAAGCTGTTCCTCCGTGAGCTCATTATTCTGCGGCCTTCCAATCCTTGTGATTTCGGCCTTATACAACAAAGGACCATTTATGACAGGATCTTCATCCAGGCTTAATATGTTCTTGACGATCGATTGCCTTGGATAACCCAGGAATTTTTCGAGATCCACTTCGAATTTATCCCCCTTCTTCATTCCGGGAAGGAGCGAGGCAGCCTCTCCCTTATTTCTTTCCAGATCAATTACAGTCTCAGGGTCTTCTTCCGGAGCGGAAGTATTGTTCTCAGAATTGGGGTTAAACATGACAGTAACCCTGTCATTGGCTTCTATCCCTCCATCCTCTATCTCATCCTCTTCTCCAAACATGCGCCTGTATCGCTGGATCTCTTCATCAATAGCTACCTGATCGGCAGGAACGGTCATGACGTCAAGAGAAGTGTCATAGCTCAGATTGATGTCAACCTGTGGCTTCATGCCCAGATCGAAGTGGAAAGTGTAATCCGTGTGAACTTTCGGGTTGAAATCGATCGGTTCGGCATCCGGTGCCATCATGGGCGAGCCGAATATTTCAATTTTTTGCTCATCGAGATATTTAAATAGGCTGTCATTGAGCATAGTGGTCACCGTTTCCTCCAGGAGCCCTTTGCCATACATTTTGGTCAAAACGCTTTTAGGGGTCTTTCCGGAGCGGAATCCCTTCATATTGAGCTTCTTGCTGTAATTCTTGATGTTTTCCTCCAGTTTGCCTTCATAGTCTGATTTCTCAATGACGAGAGTCAGCCTGGCGTTGAGGTCATCGATACGGTTTAAATCAAATTTCATTCTGCTGGATCAATTGTTTCCTGGCTCTTTCAAAAGCCCTGTAAATATGTGTTTTCCGGATAATTTTTGAAGGCCTGATTCTTATTGACCGGCAGAAGATGCCGGAAGACCTGTCCTGGCCGG
>JANMVA010000637.1:0-1819 GCA_031392195.1 Saprospiraceae bacterium
CAAGCCATGCTGATTCATCGCTTCCCGATGGTACTCGGTTCCGTATCCTTTGTTCTGGTCCCAGCAATAATGTGGATAGGTCGTATGTAATGAACGCAGGTATTCATCGCGATGTGTTTTTGCTAAAACAGAAGCAGCAGCAATTGAACGATATCGCCCATCGCCCTGAATGACACATTCATGGCACACATCTTCAAAGGGGTAAAATCGATTTCCATCCACCAGGATAAAGTCCGGCCTGATCGTCAGATCACGAAGTGCATTGTGCATAGCCTGAATGGAAGCACGAAGAATATTAATGCGGTCAATGACAGGCGCTTCGATCCGCGCGACACTCCACGCGGTGGCATTTTTTTCGATGATCACCCGGTACTCCTCCCGCTCCTCTGCATTCAGTTGCTTTGAGTCGTTTAAACCCGGACAGCGAAAACCGAGAGGAAGGATCACAGCGGCAGCAAACACCGGGCCTGCCAAACAGCCACGGCCGGCTTCGTCGCAACCTGCTTCAAGCCTGTTTTTTTCCAGATATGGCCTCAGCTTCCCCATTGATGGCAAGAATAGCTATTTTCCAATATATAAGCATCAGAGACTGATCACTTTAACTTCTACCCGTCGATTTTGGCTCCTGCCCGCCGATGTCGCATTGGTACTGAGAGGCTCAGAACTGCCAAACCCACTCGAGAGCAATCGTTTCTTATCAATGCCTTTTGTCACCAGCCACGACACAACGGCAACAGATCTGCGCCGGGAGAGTATCTGATTATAATCATCCGTACCGACATTATCTGTATGACCGCGTATCTCCACCTTCAAATCCGGATAGCGCTTGAGAAAATCCAGTAACTGCTTTAACTGGATCACAGCCTGCGGCATAAAATCCGTGCGATCATGTTCAAAATAAATCCTGCTCAGGTTGACAATGCCACCTTCACGGGGAACATAATTCGCAAGCGGAGAATCAGCAAGCGGAGTCTTTAGTACTGGTGGAATTTTGAAAAGACGAACATCATCGATATAATAATACCCGTATCGCAAATCACTCTTCCACGGTAATTTGATTTGACATTCATCATCTGTATTGAAATTACCAATCAATAAAAACGACGAAGCATCATCAGCCACAAAGTGTCCGGACCACCTGTACCATTTTCCATCAGAAGGGATCCACCGATCAAGCTTTAATGTTGGGTCGATCGACAAAGCATCATGCGCAGGCTCTTCGATCTCATGTTCGGAAAAGGCAAGTTCAATATTTCGCACAACGACAGATTTCTGCAGGTGTGCGAGCATGCAGGAAAATCCATATCGCTGCCCTGGTACCAGTGGCTCGGTTAATTGCACTTGGACATATTCACGACAATGCGGCTTTCCTTGTTCGCAGCCGTACACCGTGATGCCTGCATGTGATTTGCCTTCGTATGGTTTGACATTTCCAAAACCAACGGCCTTCCAGCTATTTGGAATGATGACTTTGGGAGCATAGATATCAGGAGAAGATGCATTTGGTGAGGTCCAGTAAAGTGATACTCTGGAAAAATCTTTTCCTGAATAATACCAGCCATATGGTTCGTCAGAGAAAAGCTCGAAACCCGGATTCGGCACGAGATTGACCTGCGGTGTTTTTTGTGCCGAACAAAAAAATGGAAGTGATATTAGAAGGTAAGGGAGGGCCGAAGAGCAAGGGATGCGCATCAATCAGATAACGGGTTTGATCATCTATCCATTATAAAAATAAGGGGCATGGTCTGGGGTGAACAAGGGGGGTATTCGTCAAGATAAACGTGTATGGACTTGATGGCGGAAATTTAGCTCTATATTG
>JANMVA010000638.1:0-2445 GCA_031392195.1 Saprospiraceae bacterium
CCTATATTTCAGGCCAGTCGGATGCTACAATCGCTACCTTGATCAGGAAAATCAAAACGACCTCTGAATTGCTTGACTCCAACACGGTAAAAGTTGTATTGGGGAAAACAAATGAAGCCATGTATTTCAGCAGACAACCCATCCCCTTTATCCGAGATGTTCCTACAGAAGATTGGATGAACCATGCGACCTTTTATAAGCATATTGGCATGTATGGGTATACATCCCAGGCGCTGCATTCTATTGAAAAGCTCGCTTCTCATCCTTATGAATCACTTGAAAAACTTGAACAGCTTACCTGGCTGGCTAATGGTTACCCGATCCATTGTGTCGAATGTGAAGGTGAAAGCCATGGCATTGATACAGAAGAAGATTTAAAAATCGTTTCTTCGATGATTGCTGAAAATGAAGATAAGACTCAATAACTGCAATCAGAATCCCAAAAAGGAACCATCAAATGCGAGTGGAAGCAAATCAATGACATCGTTGATCTGATAGACCATCTCTGATCCTTTCAAACCCAACAACAATCGAATTGGATTTGATTGTTTACTTCTGTATTCATTGAGGATCTGCCGGCATGAGCCACACGGGCTTGCTGGTGATGTCTGCGTTTTACTATCAATAACGATGGCGATCGTATCAATAAACTCACGTCCATGTTCATGAAATAATTTATACAAAGCAACCCGCTCTGCACATTGTCCGATAGGGAATGCGCCATTCTCCTGATTAGAACCCTCGGCAATGTGATTGTCTAAAGTGCTAATAGCAACTCCAACCCTAAAATTAGAGTAGGGTGCATAGGCCATTTGGGAAGCTGCTTCGGCCCGATCCAATAATGCATTATCTTCTGTTGAAAGTCCGGTTCTATTTTCGTGGATGGTGTACCGGATAGTGAGTTCTTTTTGAACCATAGTGAATCAAGATAAAAACTTACGTGATTTTATACACTGGTCGATTTCTTTTGAGAAGATTGGACTGCCGAGGCTGATTCAAAAATGAAACAGTATAATTGTTTCTGAAACCATTGACATAATCGCCCGGTCGGAATATGCATCGATGATTTTAGTTCTCTTTATGATGCGCACATGGCTTTTTGGAGTTTAAAAAATATTAAAACACTGATAGAAGAAAAGGGCATTGCCTCTGATCGTGAAGCATCAGGGATAGCGTCATGGGTTTGGGAGGAAATATTGCATCAACCGAAAGAGTCAGCAATAGACCTGAAACCAGCCAAAGAAGAGGAGATATCCAAAATTTTATCACGCTTGCAAGAAGGCGAGCCTATTCAATACATTGCGGGTCATGCCTGGTTCTATGGACTCAAAATAAATGTATCTCCTGCCGTATTGATTCCCCGGCCAGAAACAGAAGAGCTGGTTTACTGGTTGATTGAGGATGTCCGGATAAGCGAAAGGCAAAAATTAAGAATCCTTGATATCGGAACGGGGAGCGGATGTATTGCTATTGCCATTAAGAAAACCCTCGGAGATAAAGCTTCCGTGTATGCATTAGATGTTTCAACGCAGGCTTTGCATGTAGCCAGAGAAAATGCCAGGTTGAACAACGTTGCTATTGAATTCTTTCACCATGACTTCCTTGCACAGGACCTTGATAGACATCTGGTATTTGACATCATCATTAGTAATCCACCTTATATTTCAAAAGACCAGGTGGATACCGATTTATTGAAAGACCTGTCCTTTGAACCTGACGAAGCGCTTTTTGCTCGTGGTTCGGATCCTGATATCTTTTACCAGAAAATAAGTCAATCACTCAAGGATCATCTGGATCCGGGAGGAGTGTGTTTTATGGAAATAAATGAGTTCAGGGCAGATCAGATTATGACATGTTTCAAGACTTCAGGCTGGATGCAGCAGGAATTAAGAAAAGATATGCATGGACGAGACAGAATGTTAAAAGTATCTCTCGATGAAGCAGCGTCTATTAGCTGGCATGTATCTTAAATCAATTGGCAGAAAACCCATCAATTTTTGTCAGCAGAATACATATAAAAATATTGTATATAAGAGTTTAACAGCGATTTGTCTTTCAATCGATATTTAATTTGTAAAATATTGATTTACAATTTGTTATCCTTCATTTAAATTTTTCAAAAAGACGAATTGAGCGATATAAATTCTCGTATCCCGGGCCATTCCCGATATATAATATGTATATTGTGGCAACATTTGAGAAACCTTTCTGGGCATAACATCTATCTATTGGGCAAGTAATTATACATTTCAAAAATGCGAACAAGACTGCTTTTGCTATGCTTCTGTGTAGTTCCTACACTATATGGTATAGCTCAACCTAACAACAATTGTTCTAACGCAATACCTATCACCAATCTCGATGGGACCTGTCTCACAGGGAACGATATTGCCGGGGCAACTGAAGACATTGGGCCTGGTGCCTGTACTGTCGGATCCAATAACA
>JANMVA010000084.1:0-6207 GCA_031392195.1 Saprospiraceae bacterium
AGTTATTAATGCAATCAGGTAAATTTTCACAGGAAGAATCAAAATGGGTTCACGACGCTTTTGAATCGGCCAACCGCTTATCCAAATTGACCCAATCCTTATTATTGTTATCAAAGATTGAGAATAGACAATATCCGGAAACAGAAAATATTTCATTGCAGAACCTGATCAGGAATAAACTTAATCACTTTGATGATATTCGAAGCATCCGAAACCTGGAGGTCAGATTCAATGTCATATCAGATGTCACGTTAGACATCAACCCACATCTGGCGGATATCCTGATATCCAACATCATCAGCAATGCGTTTAAGCATAGTCCTGAAAACGGTCAAATCGAAATAGAACTCTCGCCGCAATTATTAATATCAACCAATACCGGCAAGCCACTCTCCAAGGAGCCGGCAAGTTTGTTTAACAGGTTTAATAAAGATTCTGATTCGTCTGAATCATCCGGCCTTGGCTTATCCATTGTGCAGGAAATTTGTCATATCTATCAATTTAAAGTTGACTATCAGTTCATCAAGGGCTGGCATAAGATAGCTGTGCATTTCTGATCAACAGGATTTCTCCAAATTCCACATTTATCATTGTGTCATCATTATCGTAGTAGACGACAAGAATTTGCAATCATACGTGTTTTTGGGTGAGTCACACCTGCAGTCAGAAGTGGCGTGGTGGGTGTGACCCTCTCATTTAAATAGGCATAAGATTGTTCATCTAGATCAGCAAAAGGTGAGGAATTTTTGACAGCTGCAAATTTCCTACAGATTCACCTTCTAATATTGTGTTATCAATTCATTCTTAAAAATAAATATCATGAAACCATTAATGTATTTCCTTTTCTTTAGTTGCGGCATTTTATTGAGCTGTAAAAAAGATCCTGTCACCCGGATGATCGACCTGACGTATCAGCCGGATACCAGTCCTGCTAAATTTAGCAATCCGACGAATATTACGCATCCGTATTATCCACTCACAGATGGAAAAGTATACCGCTACGAAGGCCAGACTTCTGATGGATTTGAAGTGGTTGAAGAAAGGCGATTAAACGTGACACGCGTTGTACAGGGCATCACTTGTGTTGTCAGTAATTTCAAAGCATATCTCGACGGTAATCTCATTGAGGAAGCGGAAGATTGGTTTGCCCAGGATAATGAAGGAAACGTATGGTACTTTGGAGAGGAGGTGGATAATTATAATCCCGATGGGACGCTGAAAGATCATGGTGGTTCATGGGAAGCCGGTATTGATGGAGCGAGAGCCGGTATCATCATGCCAGCCAACCCAACGCCCGGATTAACTTATCGCGAAGAGTATTATTTTGATGAAGCTGAAGATGAAGCGGAGATCCTTGCGATAAATCTCGATATCACAATTCCTTATGGTCATTTCACAAACTGCATTAGAACACGAAACTGGACAGATCTGGAGCCTACTGTTGAAGAGGAAAAATTATATGCCCCCGGCATTGGCCTGATCAAGGAAATTAATCTCAAAGAGGGTTACGAAATTGTCTTAACTTCAATTCAATAATCATGCTGAGGCATTCATTTGTCATCTTAAAATTCCGGCCTATGAAAATAATTTTTACATGCCTGGTCATTTCACTTTGTTGCATCTATGGTTGCTCTCAACCCGAAATGAAGGTAAACGTGCCTGATGCAGTGGAAAACAAATTCATGACAATGTATCCGAATGCCGGCAACACATCATGGGAGATGGAGGATGGAAAATATGAAGCTTCATTTAAGGAGAATAAGCTGGAAACAGCAGCTGTCTTTAATGCGGATGGTACACTATTTCAGACTGAAAATGAAATAGCAATTTCCGGTCTCCCTCAAAGTGTCGGAGATTATATGGCCGGAGAAATGGGCAAGAAAAAAATTACAGGTGCCACGAAGATCGTGAGTGCCTCCGGGATCACAACCTATGAAGCAGAAGTAGGCAAAACGGATTATGTGTTTGATGCAAGCGGTCAGTATGTTGGCGTGGAAAATGAAGAAGAAGCAACGGAGGATGAAGATGATTAGGAAAGATCTGATCCAGTGTATGGTCCCTGAGCTTGTCGAAGGGAAGATAAAATCCTTTTCCCTTAACCTTCTCTCGCCGCAGCGGAGCCGAAGGCTCCTGCGGCGAGAGGTATTTTCGATTCAGCTTCTTAATTGCCCTTCGACAAGCTTCAGGGACCTCCTGTGAAATGGTATTCACTTCTGAATGATAAATTTTTTCTAATACTGTATCCTCACCAGATTTAATCTGTTATTCCGTTCACTCGGAACGATGCATTCATTGTAAGCCACCTGGATGCCATCTTTAAATCTCAGCTTCAGTCGCTGATAGTCTGTATTGAAGACCGTTTTTCGTTCAACAAAACCAGTACCGGTCACTTCATAACCCCCGACAGTATTTTCCTGCTTGATCTCATCATTAAAAAGGAAACGAAGACGGCCCGGTGTTTTAAATAAAAAGAACGAAGAATAGATCGCATCATCATCCTGTGAATATTGTCGCTTGCGCAACACTTCCTTCCAGTGCTCTGTTCCGTCCGGATGAATAGCAAACAAGATGAGGTCTTCATAGTAATAATCCACCCAACCTCCGCGTGTAAACGAACCATTATCCCTTCGCACGGGCAATGTGGATCGGCGTGAAAATTCTTTATTCAATTCCGCTATGATCACGACACCTCCATCATGGCGCAAAGCAAGTTTTTGCACATTAAAATCCGAAAGTCCACGCGAATTGCTCACTTCTTTTCCATGTACTTCGGCGAGCAATGATTCATCAAAAGGAAGCAAATGAATGCTGTGCGTTGATCCCGGTGTATATTTTACGAAATAAAAACCCTGCGCTCTTGAGATCACCCGGTCACTGTATAAACCGGTGATGAGAAGATGCCCATTCATATTATCAAACTGCGTATAAAAATCATAGACCTGGAACTCACCCATGTGAATCGTTGTGTGCACCACTTCGCCTGTTCCATTGACAGAAGTAAACAATTCAAGCTTCTGCACTTTTTGCAAAAAGCGATCGGGCTCGAGTGTCAGGAAAAATTCACCATTATTATTTACCTCGATCGATGAATAGTCACGTTGCAGATTTCCACCCGGAAATTCAAGTTCTGTTTCCCAGAGCACTTTGAGGTTACGGAGATCATAGCTGTAGAGATAAAGGCCACTGCCGCTTTCCCTGAACAAGACAACTTTATTTTCATCCTCCGATTCACCCATGAGGAATCGCGGTGTGATAAAAATATTTTCGACTTTGCCGATCGTAACCGTGTCCACCAGGGTGATGGATTGATCATATGACCGGTGCTGTATATAATAATCTCCTTTTTCGCGGATCCCTACCAATAGATGGATGCGATCTTCATGTGCAATGATGCCGATGATATCGGTTTTACCAGAACCAATGATGATCTCGCGCTCCCATTTCAGATGCATCTCTTCGTCAAACGACTGGACAAAGAATTCATGGCCTTTATCCCTGAATAAAAGCAGATCATCCTTTACCCACCCAAGGATAGTGTAGGCATAATCATTGCGAAGCGGTAATTCCTCAGAGATGGTAATAGCCTGTGCTCCGGCGGAAAAGCTTGTCAAGAGAAAACAGAGAATGGAAAACCACTTAATCATGTCAGGTAGAGTCAATTATCATACTTGTCCGCAGATTCTGATTCCCGGAGAGGAATTTACCTGGTCAAGGCTGAGCCACGTTGAAAGGTAGCCTCATTTATTTACAAAAACAACGTATCAAAGTTGCGAACCTGTATTTTTACCGCCATCAAAAATGCACTTATGACAAAATCAGCCGTGATTGAATGCGTTCCGAATTTCAGTGAAGGCCGCCGCCCTGAGATCATTGAAGCTATTGCTGCCAGCATACGACAGGTGGAAGGGGTCAAGCTTCTCGATGTCGATCCGGGTAAAGCTACTAACCGGACTGTCATGACGATGGCCGGGGCACCTGACCGGGTGGTGGAAGCAGCATTCCAGGCAATTAGAACTGCTGCTTCATTGATTGATATGCGGAATCATACAGGTGAGCACCCACGCATGGGAGCCACGGATGTATGCCCGTTGATACCGATCAGTGGTATTTCGATGGAGGAGACAGCGAAGTATGCTCACAAGTTGGCTTCGAGGGTAGGTTCCGAATTGGGCATACCTGTGTATATGTATGAAGCTGCTGCGAGCAAGCCCGAAAGAAAAAATTTGGCCACGATCCGTGCAGGTGAGTATGAAGGATTTGCCGCCAAAATGAATGATCCTGAATGGCAGCCCGATTATGGACCGCCAATATTTAATATCAATAGTGGAGCAACAGTGATTGGCGCGCGTGATTTTTTGATTGCCTATAACGTCAATCTCAACACACGATCTGAGAGAAAAGCAAATGCAGTTGCATTTGATATTCGCGAGAAAGGACGAATAAGACGCATAGGTCATCCGGTGACCGGAGAGATCATGCGAGATGAAAAAGGGGAGCCTGTCAGGGAAGACGGTTTGCTAAAAGGCGTAAAAGCCATCGGATGGTACATCGCCGAATATGGTATCGCACAAGTGTCGATGAATATCACCAATATCAATCAGACCTCACTTCACGCAGCATTTGATGCTTGTGTAAAAAGTGCAACGTCCCGGGGATTGAGAGTGACGGGCTCTGAGTTGGTAGGACTTGTTCCTTTACAGGTGATGGTTGATGCGGGTCGACATTATATGAAAATGCAAGGCCTTTCATATGCAGTGTCTGAAGGTGAACTCATCCACATCGCGGTGAAAAGTATGGGATTAGATGAACTGTCCCCCTTTGATCCGAAGAAAAAAATAATCGAATACTTGCTTGAAGAAAATACGGGTATGAAGTTGACACAAATGACATTGGAAAGTTTCTCGGAAGAACTGGCTTCTGATTCACCTGCACCGGGTGGGGGATCTGCTGCGGGATATGCCGGTGCATTAGCTGCATCATTAGGAGCGATGGTGGCTAATCTAAGTGCACATAAAACGGGCTGGGAAGAAAAGCATGACTTCTTTGTGGAGTGGGCTGTCAAAGGACAGGATGGAAGAAAAAAATTAATTCAACTGGTCGATGAAGACACACATGCATTCAATGCATTGATGTCAGCATTCCGTCTTCCGAAAGAATCGGATAATGATAAAAAAGCCCGCACCACTGCGATACAGAAAGCGACCAGGCGTGCGATTGAATCTCCGCTCAACATCATGCGTATCGCTCATGAGCAGTTCGCATTATTGGACGCCATGACCAATGAAGGCAATCCAAATTCCGTGTCGGATGCGGGTGTCGGTGCCTCATGTGCATTAGCGGCCGTTGAAGGAGGATGGTTAAATGTGATGATCAATATGAGTGGTTTGAAAAATAAAGCGAAGGCGGAGGAATATAAGAAGGAAGCGGATGAGTTGTTGCAATCTGCGAGGGTTTTTAAGGAGAGGATATTTAATACAGTGATTGGTAAGATTATTCATTAGGTAAAAAGCATGGGGCATACTTCGACCAGCTAAACTCAACCATGTGCTACAGCTCAGTAACCGTGGGGCAGGGAGCATGGAGTGGGGTGAATGACAGAAAGCATAGGGCATAGAACAAAGTAAAAAAATGTAGTGTGCGGGGCTTGTCCCCGCCTTGGAATATTCCAAAGCCCGCAGGTCATATTAGCTCACTAAGCTAAATCTTAGCCATCTTGTGGAATCCACTCCGTGTACGTATCTTTGTTAAAATCGTACGTACAATGACCACCAAGCTCACTTTATCTGTCCAAAAACACGTGATCGAGAAAGCTAAAGCCTACGCGAAGAAGACAGGACGGAGTCTTTCAGAGATCATTGAGAATTATCTGGAGGCCCTGACCTCAGATCTTCCGCAGGAGAAAGAAACGCTGTCGCCAAAGCTGCGTAAGCTCGTCGGCGTTATCAAGCTTCCAAAAGGTTTCGACGAGGATAAAGCAAAGCGATCCTATCTGGAAACTAAGCATCGATGACTAAGTTTTTTATTGACACGAACATCATCATCGATCTGATCACGGAGCGAAAGCCGCACAGCAAGTTTGCTGTTTTATTGTTTAGTGCTGCAGAGCAGAATAAATTAAAACTCTTTACGTCCTCTCATTCAATCGCCACAACGTATTATATCCTGAAGAAGCATTCTGTTGAAAAAACGCTGAGAACTACTCTCAAT
>JANMVA010000137.1:0-7752 GCA_031392195.1 Saprospiraceae bacterium
TCTCCAAATACAGGAGAAATGAAGGCACGGAACATAAATCCTCCTTCCGGTGGCGAAAGCCTGTAACCAAAGTTGAGGTGTCCGAACGTGGTGCTAAAGTTGTCACCATCACCGTCTCCACCGAGTACGGGTGTAACACCGGCGCCCAGTTCGAAATAATGCTTGTCATCTTTTCCGAGCAAATAGTTGACGGCTACGGGCACAAAGATAACACCTCCGCCACCCACACTAAATCCACCAATCCCAACACGGCCACCAATGCCACTTTGTTTGGCACCAGAAAATCGTGTATCAAAATTGACGGAGGCAAGTCCGGGCCCACCTAATTCAAAGAAGACAGATTGTGAAGAACCAAGCTGTAGCATGGATACCACGAAAGCAAAGGCAAGTGTAATTTTTCGCATGTTATTTGTTTTAATGAGAGACCAAAGTAAAGGAATTAGCCATAAATCAGGATCAAACAATCATTCTTAAATAATATCTAACACAAACCGTTAAAGAAACCTTCTCACGATCCGGATGATCACGGTCAGCAAAATGCTGAAAATAATCATCGTCGTCAGCGGAAAATAAAAACTGAAATTCTCCTTTCGTACACTGATATCGCCGGGTAAATGACCGACCCATTTAAAATAATCATGGAAGAAGTAAATGATCACGCCAATGATCAATAAAATAATACCGATGATGATGATCCACTTTCCGGTTTCACTGGTCATGTCGTTAATTCATGAAACGTGAAATGAAATCCATCCCTGATACTCGTGTTATTCGAAAATTATTTTTCGGTGCTGAGGACCATCTTGAGATTGAGCTTGGCGGCGATCGACATCACATCGACCAGGTCCTGAACGGTCAGGCTCTTCGCTATTCTCAATACAACTGTTGGGTCTTCATTACGCTCGATCGCATCAGCTAATGCACCTTCGAGCAGTGCGGCAGGCACCTCATTCGAATTGACATAGTATTTCAATTCTTCGGTGACAGTAAGGGTCAGAGGCTGCTTGGCCATCTGGCTTGTGGTATCGGATTTCGGCAACAGGATCTTGATGATGTTGGCATTCGACATCGTAGCGATGATCAGAAAAAACAACAACAGGAAAAACATGATGTCATTCATCGCCGACATCGCATCCTCATCGTGAAACGCTCTCCGTTTTCTGAGATTCATTATTTCACCGGTTTTTGCAGGCCCTTAATAAACTCCAGCACTTCCTTTTGCAGGTGCAGTGAGAAGTTATCAATCTTCGTCAGCAGGTAGTTGTATCCCATGAAGGCGACAACACCCACGATCAGACCTGTAGCAGATGAGATCATCTTTTGATACAGACCAGCAGAGATCGTACCGATCGAAATGTCTGCTGTCTGCGATATATTATAGAAGATGAGGATAACCCCAAGGATCGTCCCGATAAAACCGAGACGTGGTGCAATACCGGATACCATGCTGATGTATCCCATCTTGCTTTCCATTTCACTCAGTTCGATATTCGATTGTACCTCCAGCGCTTTTTCAATGTATTCGATCGGTTTTCCAATCTGTGATACACCGGCTTTGATGACATTTCCCAGTGAGCTGTTAGACTGGTCGCAAAGCAGATTGGCCGAATCAAACTGGCCTAAAGAAACTTTGTCCAGAACGGTGCTCACGAGATTGTGATCAATCTTGGAGCGCTCGCGGATAAAGATGTATTTGCTGATGATAAAGGCAATCGAGATCAGTGACAGGGCGATCAGCGGGATCATCACCACACCCCCCTTGAAGAGTATGTCGATCAGCCTCATGCTGGTATCGCCTGCGGCAGCAGATGTAGTATCTATAGCGGTACTCGTGACCTGTAAGAAAAATCCAACCATTGGTTACTTGTTTGATTGTATGGTGACAAAATGAATATTTACCCCCAAAGGAAAGAAATATTATATAAATAAATGAAATTATGTTTTGTGAGCTGACTCACAGGGGGTTAAACGCTAAAAACGGGTATCTGTTGGCGTATCTCGGGAAGGTGTTTATGCTCCTTTAACGTATCGAAAATTGGTTCTATTGTGATGTCCCACAGGACATCCTGTCGGGGCGTATTGCATACGACCCATTTCAATCTGGTCCGGGCGGATGCAATACACCCCTGCCAAAAGCATCATTTAAATGATGCTTTTCATTTCATTATTCGCAATCCAATTGCACAATGCAAGCACCTCCTTTGATCACAATAATGCTTCTTCAGATGGATCAACGCCTGCGTCTGACCGGCATCGAGTGGATACCAATCATATTCTTTCCAGCCTTTGATGATGGCGTTTTTTTCAGGTGGCAATGAGGTCAATAAGGAAAGTGCTCTCCTCATGAATAATTCCACGCCCTGCATCTTTCCATAAAAAAACAGGAAGGGAGCCACGAGATTGATGATCAGTGATGCCACTGTATCGATACCAAGTTGCTTCACTGCATAAGGAGATGATGACTTGAAGTGGTAATGTTCTTTCCAGAAATCATGCGCAGGACAGACTGAAAAAATTTCATTCCATTTTTTGACATCATTTGTTTCGGTGAGCAAGGAAATGAAATGATGATGCTGTGAAATGATCACCGCCAGCTGCGCAATTCTTATCGTAGGAAAATGAGCTGGCCGCATGCGCATAAATTTCCATTGCAATGACGGGATCACCTGAAGTCCGTATTTTATTTTCAGAAAATCAAATTCTTGTTTCAGTCGCATCGGGTAATCATGTTGTATGGATTTATCCAGCATACCTGCTACACCAAATAGGACCGCCTCTATTTGGTCTATCCGGTCACCGTGCTTACGTAATATGCCTAATGGAATCTTCAGTGCGAGATTTTCCATCGCATCGCTATTGGCCGGCGCTCCAAGATGACGGGAGAGCATCACAAAAAATGTTTGTTCCCAATCACGCGCACAACGATCATATATGCCACTCATATAGGTCGTCTTGCTTTCAAGTCTTTCGACCATTAAGCGTTCGAGCCACGTAGACCGGATGATTTTATCAATGGATGCTAAGGATGATGCACACGGTACCCATTCTTCATTATTCATGAGCATCCGGTATTGCTCCAGCAATGTTATGTCTACTCTTCCTGCAAGCTCGACACACGGGATTCTGAATCCTTCTTTTGTCACAGCAGGTTTGTCTTCCTGCCAGACGACATGAAGGATGACATTGCTGTAATGCGTATCTATATCATGTGTGTGCAGGAACCATGCCGAACTGAGGATATGAATTTCCACATGCCCTGCCCATAGTTGGTCATCGATACGGATCCTCGCCTGTAAGAAGTCGGGGCCCTGGTCCTGATTAGGAATACCGGTATGTACAATCTCCACCACCTGGCCTTCGGTCGTGGTGAGATTTATCTGATCAAATAATCGCCGGTGCCAGATAAATTGAATTAGTTGTTCCTGCATTGCTCATTTTCGGTGAAGTACTTCGAAGCGCAGAGGGAACTCGTTTTTATCATCCGGTTCAAAAAACTCGGATGAGGCGACCTGCCACTCGTTCATGTCCAGCTCCGGAAAGTATATGTCTCCAACCACATGAGATATTACCGTTGTGAGGTATATTTTTTCAATTAAATGCAAACTTTGTTCAAAAATCTTTCCGCCTCCGATGATAAAGGCCTCCTTCTCCCCGGCTTCGTAGGCATAACTCAAGGCCTCCTCGATCGAATGCTTAACGATCGCGGAGGAAGTGATGAAGTACGGATTGCGCGTGAGGATGATATTGACCCTGCCCTTGAGTGGTAGATAATCCATCGATGCAAAGCTCTCCCTGCCCATGATCACATGATGGCCCATGGTCGTTTTCTTAAAAAACTTCATGTCCCTGGGGAGATGCCAGGGCAGCCCGCCATCTTTACCGATCACACGGTTGCTGCTCATGGCTACGATGGCACTGATGATCATAACTTATGACTTGGTTGCAGGAGAAAACTCCCGCAACAGTGATATTTTTTTGTTGCAAAGAAAACCCCTTGCAACAGTTAGTCGTGCGAAGTTACCGGTTGTCAGGAGTTTTCTCCGACAACAAGGTAGATGTCACATGGTTGCAGGAGAAAACACTTTTCAACGGTATGGCTATATTTTCCTTTGATCCCCTGCTCTCCCGCATCATTGCTGAAGCAAAGGCGGGATCTTCGCTGTGCTTCGACTTTGATCTGTTGCTCCTTTAAGATTTTGGTGGATGGTTAAGGTCGGCTTCCAGCATCCTGGTCTCGATCGCTTTTCTGCTTTCGATGATTTCACCACGCAGGTATTTTTCCATGATCAGGCCGGCGACGGGTGTGGCAAAACTTCCACCCCAGCCAGCATTCTCGATGTACACGGCTATTGCAATCTTCGGCTGATTCCGCGGTGCAAAACCAAAAAAGACAGAGTGATCTTTTCCGTGAGGATTCTCTGATGTTCCGGTCTTTCCGCACATTTCTATTTCAGGATGCGATGCTTGTGTAGCTGTACCTGCTCTGACTGCCCGGCTCATTCCCTCGATCACGGGCTCGAAGTGACGATAATCAACATTGACCCTTCGGCGTGGATAATATTCTGCAACCGGTTGTCCACCCGGCGAAACTCTCGCTTTCAGAATATGCGGATCTGTATACGTCCCTTCATTTGCTATAATAGCAGCTGCATGTGCCATCTGTAATGTGGTCAACTGTAATTCTCCCTGACCTATACCCAGTGATAAGATATACGGAGATCTCCATTTTCCGGGTTTATACACAGCGTCGAAATATGACGGACCGGGGAGGTTGCCGGCTTTTTCACTTGGAATGTCAGTACTGATTTTCCGTCCCAAACCAAATTCAGTCAAATGACTGTTTAGTTTTCGAAGACCAATTTCAGGTAATGTATAACCTGCCTGATCAATAACTTCTTTGTATACGGTAAAGAAATATGTATTGCATGAATATTGTATGGCTTCGGATACATTATGAGCCGTGGGATGATTATGACATCCTCTTCTTTTTGCTCCGGAATAATAAGCGCCATTACAATACACTGTTTTATCTGCACTGATGATCTTATCCTGTAGTGCAACGAGTGCAAGTATCGGTTTAAAGATGGATCCCGGTGGATACATCGCCATCACCGATCTGTCGAACAGCGGATTGAGAGTATCCTGCTGCAATCGCGCGAAAGCATCACCGCGCATACGCGAAATGGAAAGTTCATTCGGATCATATCCTGGAGAGCTCACCATCGCGAGGATCTCTCCGGTCGACGGTTCGATCGCTACGATACTCCCTCTTTTGTTTTGCAAAAGTAATTGTCCATATGTCTGCAATTCGTGATCAAGTGACATGATCAAATTGTCACCGGAGATAGCCAGTGAATCATGCTTGCCATCATCAAGGCTTTCGATCTCACGACCGAGATTGTCTTTCAAAATGTAGGATGCGCCTTTCGAGCCTCTCAGAAAACTTTCATAAAAATTTTCAACACCTGTGACGCCTGCATAATCTCCGGGCACATATGCACCCTTCGACTGATCGATTCGTTGCTGATCGACTTCGGACATGTATCCGAGAATGTGTGCGCTGTGATTTTCAAAATAGCCACGCGCACTTCTCAGCTCACCATAAAAACCGGGAAACAAATGAAGAAACTCCTGCACGTACTGAAACTTGTCTGCAGGGATATGCTCCATAAATGTGAAGGGCACCGATTTGGAAAAACGCAATGACTTCCAGTCTTTTTCCAGACGGGTTTTGTATTCTTCTCTGGTGATCTCAAGAAGGGAACACAATAAATTTGTATCAATATCTTTCGCTACCTGGTTATAGATCACCTTGAGATCATAGACCGGAATATTGTGTACCATCAGGTGGCCATTTCGATCCATGATTAGGCCGCGTCCCGGATAAAGTGTTCTTCTGACAAGTGTAGTCCTTTCTGCTTTCTGACCATACGTAGGATCTATCAGTTGCAGCCATCCGGTCTGTATGACCAATACCAGGGACACCAGGATGATGGCCCGTTGGATCCAGATGGTCCGGTTGGTAAGGCGTTCGGTAGTCACTATCGGCGTGGATTAAAAAGCAAATGATAACCGGTCACGGTGATCATCGAAAGAACAAACGAAATCAGGGTCTTGAGGAGTATCATTCCAAGATAAACAAAGGTGAATATCTCAATCACATAAAAAACAAACATGTGCGTAAATAATAAAATGGCTGTATAGATGAGCAGCCAGTTGATGCCCATCGAATGCCGTGTGGGGCTCATCGACATTGTATAGCCGCCCCTTGGTTCAAGGAAATTGAGCATCAATCCCCTGGCATAGGCTGTAGCTGTCAGCGCAAATGCATGCACACCTACGGTGTCGTAAAACATGTCGATAATGAGGCCCACACAAAACCCCAGCAGCGTTACATAATGCCTTGACATCCTCAATGGAAGCATCATGATGATCAGGGGATAAATAAACACATCACCATGCTGCCATATCCACTGGCTGCCGGCACTGACCCGCTTAAGGATCAGCACCTGAACAATCAGGATCAGGATGCCCCTGATGATATGGCGGAAAGCGTCATTGTTCATTGAGCCTCCTCCCGTTCACCTAAATAATCGACTACATACACCTGGTCAAGACGTGCTATATCCTCATGCAGTCTTACTTGTATTGTATAAAAATTACTGCCTCCTTCTGTCCAGAACCGCTCCACCGTTCCTATAAAAATTCCTTTTGGATAGATAAAGGATTGGCCGCTGGTCATGATCGTATCGCCGATTAAAATATCGGCCTGGCGAGGGATCGCTTCCAACGTCATATATCTCGAATCGATCTCCTTCCACACGAGTGAACCGAAAAATTGATTTCGTTTGATCGATGCACTGATGCGAATGGCACTGTTGAGTATGGATACAGCAGTTGAGTATTCCTTTCCTACTTCATCAATGATTCCTGCGATCCCATTCGGACTGATCACACCCTGTCCTTTGCGGATCCCTTCATTGAGTCCTCTGTCGATCGTAAAATGATTGTTGCGTTGATTGATTGAATTGTTGATGACTCTGGCGGGGATGATATTATATGGCTCGAGGATGCAGCTATCCATAGGTACATCACCTACCGTAAAATGTTGAATGCTGCGTTCGAGATTGAAGATGTTTTTTTTCAGTCTTGCATTTTCGTTGGCAAGGCTGTCAGCTATGTCGCGCAGATTATTGTATTCATATACATTGTCTGCCATTTTATACATCCTGCCGGAAAAGATCGATGATGAATTGAGAAAGATTGCCCGTTGATCATCATTGAACCGTACGATCAGGACAAGCGCTACCATCTCCAGCGTTACAAAAAGTAAAAACGCTGAATACCTGATAATAAACAGGAGTAGGTTATTCATGTGTCAGACGAAGATATGCTGATAACCGGTATGGGCTGATGATCTTACATGCGTTTCCTGTCGATCAGGAATGAAAAACGGTCTGTGTTTTTCAACGCGATTCCGGTTCCCTTCACCACAGCACGCAAGGGCTCATCAGCCACATGGACAGGTAGTTTCGTAATTCGTGATATCCGTTTATCCAGTCCGCGAAGGAGTGCTCCTCCTCCGGTCAGGTATAAACCGGTACGGTAGATATCAGAGGCGAGTTCAGGGGGTGTGCTTTCCAGTGCTTTCAGAATAGCTTCTTCGATGGTGTTGATCGATTCATCAAGTGCTTCAGCTACTTCTGCATAACTGATCGTGATCTGTCGTGGAATACCGGTGATCAGGTCACG
>JANMVA010000219.1:0-3126 GCA_031392195.1 Saprospiraceae bacterium
TCGCTGCACAGCATAAGCAACTTCAGAAGAAATGCCTGCAAACGGCCATGATTCATCCACGACGACCAGCCTGTTCGTTTTTTTCACCGAATTGATAATCGTTTCATAGTCCATGGGCCTGATCGTCCGTAAGTCTATCACCTCAGCCGAGATACCTTCTTTTTCCAGTTCTTCCGCAGCTTTCTTGACCACTTCCATCATCTTGTTAAAAGAAACAAGAGTGACATCTGTTCCTTCCCGACGAATAGCAGCCTTGCCAATGGGGACGAGATACTCTCCTTCAGGCACTTCACCTTTAAACCCATACATGCTTTCGCTTTCCATGAAACAAACCGGGTCATTATCGCGAATGGCTGATTTCATGAGCCCTTTTACATCAGCGGGATCAATGCAACTGATCACTTTTAATCCCGGGCAGTTTGCCAGCCAGGCTTCAAAGGACTGGCTATGTTGTTGTGCAAGCTGTCCAGCCGATCCGCTGGGCCCTCTGAATACAATCGGGCAGGCGAAATCACCTGCAGATTGTGCCAGTGTCTTTGCAGCATTATTGACAATCTGGTCAAATGCGAGAACTGCAAAATTCCAGGTCATGAACTCAATGATCGGCCGAAGGCCATTCATAGCTGCTCCAACACCTATACCGGCAAAGCCCAATTCTGCAATGGGAGTATCAATAACACGGCGAGGACCGAATTCCTCCAACATGCCTTTGCTGACTTTGTAGGCACCATTGTATTCGGCTACTTCTTCGCCCATCAGAAAGATGGAATCATCCAGCCTCATTTCTTCTACCATCGCTTCCCTGATCGCGTCCCTCAATGCTAATTCTCTGGCCATGAACCGTCTGTATTTATTGGATCGCGAAATTAGCAAATCTTCATCAGCCTGCTCTGCAAGCTATCCTGCAGTCATATTAGATTTTTCATTCATATTATTAACTTTACAGTATCGTGAAGACATTCTCATTTGCTTATACTCCGTATTACTGGCTGACAGTCACCAGTCTAGCTGTCCTTTTATTTTTTGCAGGGCTCTTCGTTAGCAGCTTCTGGTTTTCCGATCGCTGGGAAGATATGTTTAAAGGAAATATTGAATTCCTGGTGGAATGTGATTCCGGACTCGAAGAACCTGAGCTCATTGCCATTGAAAACAAGCTCAGTGCCATCGAAGGTGTAAATGATCTAAGGTTTGTTTCAGATAAAGAAGCTATGGAAATCATGCGCGGGGAACTGGGTGATGTCGCACTTCCGGATTCGATGGATAATCCGTTTACAGCTTCTTTCCGGTTCACACTGGATGCAGAAAGAGTTGATACTGCTTACGCAAAATACCTTCACCAGCAGATCAATGAAATTGATGGTGTCCGCGAGTTTTATTATCCGGAAGATCTCTATAGCAGTGTGCGAGCAAGGCTGAAAAGTATCTCACTGCTCACCGGTGCTGTCGGTGGAGTTTTATTGTTATTGATCCTCGTCATGATACATCATCAGATCAGGATGTACATCATGCAGCATCGGTATCACATCCGCACGATGTCATTGGTGGGCGCTACGAGAGGTTACATCCGCAAACCTTTTATCATGGAGGTCCTGAAGATGAGCAGCTTTTCAATCCTGGTAGCCGGGATTGCTTATTTCGCGGTATTATTTTGGATTGGAAATGTCACAGGACATTCTCTTTTCATCTCCAGTCTGGATATGATCGTGATTGGCATGGTGTTTATAGTTGCGTTAGGAATATTGATGTCGTTTTCAGCAGCCTGGGCGGCGATACAACGATACCTCGAGTCTACGGATGCGAGAGACTTTATCTAAGGTTTATTTTCCTGGGCGTTTACTTTTTTAAACATGATCTCATCCATCACCGCCTTGAGATCTTCCCCGGCAATCTTTTTGACCAGGATTTTTTTATCCTTATCCAGAATAAATATCTGTGGGGTGGTCTTGATGTCATAGATCGTCTTGTAGCGATTGCGTAAATACTGATCAGCTGCATTGACCCACAGATCCATATTTCTTTCTTTGATCGTGCTCCAGCAAGATGAAATGTCCTGACCTGTTTTGGTACAGATGGCGAGCATCTCAACTCCCTTGTTCTTATATTCATTATAAAAATCGACGACCACTGGAATTGATTTTTTACAATGGCCGCATTCGGGATCCCAGAAAAAAAGGATGGTGTACTCGGCATGAATGCCATGGATCGATACCTTCTCACCAGACTCTTTCGCAAAGGTGAGATCGGGCGCAATCTTCCCGATCAACAATGGTCGTGCTGTTTCTGCCTGCGCAACGAGTTTATCTAACTGTTCTTTATCTGTCCAGGATGCACGACCTTTCAGATAATATTGATCGATCAGATGTACATAGACTGCATCCATACCCATTCGTTTTGATCTTGCAGCTTCATTGAGAAAATGGACAAGGTAATACTGAAATGCTTCTTCGTTATTCCCGATTTTTTCCAATACATAATCGATGGCGAGGCTTTGACTATCCGGCATCTGGTAGGAAAGTTTGGTCAGAAAGAAATCAATTTTCTGATGGATCAATCCTGACCTCATGGCTCGCGGATCAGAAAGATCAAATTGATCAAAGAAATGCTTCCTGTAATATTCAAACTTTTTAATCTTCTTTTCTTCTTCTGAAAAATTCTCAAACTCCGGGATTTCGATTTCACGGTTGGCATGAATCAGCAAAGCCGTGAGTGAAGCAGGATACTTCACTTTGAAATCATCCTGTATTTTAAATACTTCTTTATCAAGCTTAGTGAGTTCCTTTTGATAATTCTCCTTGTGAAGAGAATCTGCTACCATCATCTTTTTGAGGCTGTCCGCAACCGGTCTTTTCTCATCGAGTGCCCTTAGGTAATTATAATAAACTTCATTTTCCTGGCTGCCTTTAAATTTTGCAGACGAAACAATATCATCGAGGTCGACGGAAACAGAAAACTTTGGATGCTCCTCATTGATCAGTACATGAATGAAACGATTTTCAGGTGGAATGACGAGAAGGTATACCCCGGGCTTGAGTGTATCTTTCCCTTCAAACACGAATTTCCCATTCTCAAGTGAAGCTGTGTCTTTGAGATATTGTGCTTTTCCAAAATAATAACCCAGCAACAATG
>JANMVA010000271.1:0-6734 GCA_031392195.1 Saprospiraceae bacterium
GTCAACATCCATCGATTTGATTTCAGGAAACAGGATAAAATACTCACGAGCGATATACTGATCCGCCGGTGGTTTTGTAGGTACGCAGGCAACTAAAGACAAAACGACCGGTATGAGAAAATAATAATTCATGACTAGCGGAGCACATTGATCAATTTCCGAACAATAGAATCTCCCCCCGTACGTATTCCAATTTCCAGGACTTTATCTACCTGCATGGCTACATCTAATAGCTGGGCGGAAACTTTCTTTAATTCTGCAGCTTCTTTTGCATGCTGTGTACTTTCCTCTATGACCTGGACAGATTGGAGTGATTGGATGAGTGGATGCAATTCTCTTCGCTTGCGTTCGCGTGCGATCTGCAATGCCATCTTCCATGCATCTTTTTCGGCGATGTAATATTCCTTGCGGTTGCCTGCTATAAAAACCTTGTGCACGATGCCCCACTCCACCAGGCTTCGAAGGCTCATGCTGACACTCCCCCTGGAAATACCTAACTCTGCGATGAGATCATCCGCTGTCATCGCTGCAGGTGAGATCATAAGCAATGCATGGATCTGCCCCATGGTCTTGTTAATGCCCCAATGTGAACTGAGATTTCCCCATGTCTGGATCATCTGCTGTCGGGCTTCTGCGTACTTCATTGTTCAAACCTAAGGATTTTAAAGGCATGAGGCACGGGAGGCTGTGGAGATTAACTTTCTTTCAAATTTCTGATCAGTTTCTCCAGTCTTTTTTTCTTGCTCTCAATTGAATACACATCCTTCCTCGCCTGAAGGACTTTTTTAAAGCGCGAAATAAAAGGTTTTGAGATGACCTCAGCTGTCTTCTCAGCATACATGGGGACCTGGTTGACCGGTGCTTTTTCAATCTGCTCAAGCAGTAATTCCATGCAGTCCTCATGATGCTTTTTGATCCTGGATACGTTGCACAGGATGTAGATGCCATGATCGCGGGTGATCACACTACCTGAATCCATCGCATCGAGGATGGAGGGCAGATCTTTAGCTAAAAGTTCCGGTTTAAATTCGCTGATGGCAGAAAATGCATTCATGGCGCCCCAAATCATCCGGTTATCCTTGTGATGCAGCAATGCTAAAAAATCTTTTGCATAGGGAATGATCATATCGGGTTTCCTGGTTCCGATTTCATAGAGGACCTTGATCACATCATTTCGCACTGCGGTCTTTTTGTGCCCGAGCAAAGACATCAATAGTTTAACCGCTGGGCCATCTTTGGTTTTGCAGATCTTTTCGGCCAATTGAATATTCGGTCCTTCGTCGCCACGGCCCATTACACTGGCAAGTTCACTTTCAGGATTTAATGCCATGGATTTGTCAATAGTTGAAATGAATAATGAAAGCTAAAGAATTTTTCAAAACCATATCGATTAAACTAAAGACCTTTAATATTGATTTACATTTATCATTCTACCCGGATGCAAATTGTAAAGCATGAAAACAAGTGATTTATTTACAGAGATCCAGCCAGGCAACTTCAGGCCAAAGCTCACTTATCAGGATCATGTCATGTTATCCGGTTCCTGTTTTGCTGAACACATCCATCATAAACTACTTCGCTACAAATACAAGGTATACGGCAATCCATTTGGTATCCTGTTTAATCCTGCATCCATCGCCAGGTCCTTTGAACGAATAGCAAAAAAAGAATATTTCCACGCAGATGAATTGGTTCAGGCAGATGGTTTATATCACAGCATGGACCATCACGGCTCATTCAGCGCACCGGATAAAGAAGCTGTATTGACCAACATCAACAACCAGATCGACCAGGCAGCAGAGCATTTATCCAAAAGCCGTTTTCTATTTGTGAGCCTGGGAACGACCAGGGTATACAGATATAAAAGCACAGGCCTGGTAGCCGGTAATTGTCATAAAATACCACAGGTCCATTTCGAAGAAGAATCACTTTCAGTGGATCAGTGCATCAATGAATTGAGTAGAATATATCAGCATGTCAAAGCCATTTCACCCACTGCATCATTGATCTGGACCGTGAGTCCTGTCCGTTATTTGAAAGAAGGCCTGATCAGCAACCAGCGGAGTAAATCAACTTTAATTGTCGCCATCGATCAATTCCTGAAAGAGCATACTGATACCTCGTATTTTGAAGCATACGAGATCATGATCGATCAACTGAGAGATTACCGGTATTATGCAAAAGACCTTGTCCATCCATCAGAAGTGGCGATCGATATTATCTGGGAGCACTTTACGCAGACTTATATAGACCCTCAGGAACACACTCATCATCCTTCCATTGAAAAAGTCAGGCGCGCGATGGAGCACCGCTTTCTCCATGAAAATACAAAGTCCGAAAAAGTATTTGCGGAAGCGCAATTAAAAATCATTCATCAACTGGAAGCTATCTTTCCGGAAATGAACTGGAAAGAGGAAAGGCAATATTTCTTTCACCTCATCGAACCGGATTAAAATTAAAAACTAAACGAGGCGGAGGATCTGTACTGAAGGATCAAAAAGGAGATCCCGATCCGGATTGAAGGACAACAAAAGTAGCCCCGGTTTCTTTCCCTTCTCAAATGAACCCATTTCATTTTCCAATCCTAACGCCTGCGCTCCGTTGATGGTAGCCCATTGAAGGATTGTATCAAACGAAAGAGAGGATTGGTACCTGGCGATGGTCTTCATCTCTTCCAAAACGGATAGTTGCCAATTTGACGTCAGGCTGTCTGTTCCGATCGTCATGCGGGCACCTGTATCGATAAAATTATTGTAATCAGGAAGCCTGTTTTCGATATACAGATTCGCATTCGGACATGTGGTCCAATACACATGTTCATTCCATGCAAGAGCAGCAGCTATATCTTCTTTTGATGTCAGGGTGTTATGTACAAATATGGTGCGTTGTGATGGATCCATGTACCTCATGGCATAATGAATAGAGGATCGACCCATGGGTCTGAAATGGGAAAGGGTAAAACCAAATCGTTTATAAAACTCCAAAAATCCACCGGTGCCAAACATAAAAAGATCTTCCTCTGCCTGTGTTTCCTGATTATGGATGCTGACCGTCACAGGATCACGATTCAATGCATTGATCTGATGAAAGAGTTTTGGAGAAACTGAATACGGTGCATGTGGAACTGCGGATCGCATTCCTGACGCATTTGCATAAACATTTTTATAACACTGCGTCATCTCATCCGATCTTTCTTCCTGCATAAAATCAAACATCTCCACAAAACTGAAATACCTTATGCGGCTTTTCGATTTGACCCGAAATGAATCTATTTTATTACAGATATCACCCACCGCCTGGATACCCTGGTCCCACATATAAGCATCTGCAACCTCAATGGCCCGATCAATTTCTGCCTGGTCCGTATGGCGAAGGCTCACCACATTGTAAATAAAATGAAGAAGACCTGTGCCTGTCGGTATTCTATTCTTCAGGTGTGATAATTCAATATGGCAATGTGTATTTACAAAGCCGGGAATCAGAATGCCTTTAAAATATTCCAGTTGTTCTGAAGGAACATTTGATCGAGTGGTCACCTCAATCACTTCATCACCATCCATAACGATCACACCCTGATGCAATCGCGGTGAGACAACGGGGTAAATCCAATCGGCCGTGATAAAACGCATGCGTCAATAAGACTTTACGACGAAGCCATTGATCATCCGTGGCTCGAACCACGTGCTTTTTGGCGGAAGGGTCCCGCCACTGTCAGAGATTTTGACCAGTTCATCAAATTGAACAGGGTAGATACAAAAACCGACATGGTGGTCAGTGGACCTTGCTTTCTCTTCTACTCTCTCAGGCCCGAGATTACCAGGGATGTAATCGACCCGGTTATCCGTTCGGATATCGGTAATTCCTAATAACCCCTCCAACACTTCTTTGTCCAGCAAATGCGCATCGAGGATCGCCGCTGATTTTTTATACTTTTTCAAAACCTCATCCCGCCAGCGAAGGAGATACCAGGATTCCTGCATGCACATCGTGATCTCGTGCTTGTGCTGAGGTTTCATCGGTGCATCGAGGTGTTTGATTTCACAGACATGACTTAGCTCCACCATAAACCTGGTCAGCTTGAGATGATACGGCAGCTGAACGACCCTGTTGTAATCGAGTATGTCAAGCTGATCAAAGGGAAAAAGTGCTGACAGTATCAGGGTATAATCCTTTCCTTTTTTATCTCCCTGCAGCTTTAATAATTTTTCACCGGTACTGCAGCGATGATGACCATCTGCGATATATAATTTCGGCACATGCGATTTATATAGCTTTACTAATTCATCTGCATCATTCTGATTTACCTGGTAAAGACTATACTCTTGCGAACCGAGTGTTGTGGAAATCGCTAAAAACGGTTTCTTCTTTTTCTTGAGTTTCTGAATTTCTTTCGAGATCTCCTTTATCTCGGGATGACAAAGCAGAACAGGCTTGACCATGGCTCCGCGTTGCAGAAGGATCTTAAGCATCTCCTGTTCGCTGCTGGCAATTGTTTGCTCATGCTTTACGATCTTGCCCTTTGAATAGTCCGTGATATCCAACGCAACGACGAGACCAGATTGTACTTTCTTTCCTGTTTTGATTTCAAGAATATAATATGCACTTTCAGGTGATTGGTGAAAAAATCCATTTTCGAGATATTGCGTAAAATCATCCCGAACGGTGGAGAAGAATGAATCGGATGAGGCGATCAGATCGACGTTTGGAAAAATGGCTTTAAACGGATAGATTTTCATGATGGCCTTTGTAGTTTTCTATTTGAGAAATATATCAGTTGTTCGCCATCGAAGGTTCTTTGATAAATGGCAGGCTCACGACTAAAGCATCCAGCATTTTAGATCCTGCTTTCACGCTGAGTGTTGTACCTAATGATGCATACTGCACCGGAACATAAGCCATTCCAATCGGAATTTGCAGGGTCGGTGATAATGTTCCGCTGGTGACAATTCCTATTTCATCACCATCCGCATTGCACACCGGATATCCATGGCGGGGAACACGTCGATCATCTACTTTCAGGCCGACTAATTTCTTTTCTATACCTTCCTTTTTTTGCTTCAGCATAAAATCTTTGGAAGGAAAATCAGCATCCTTTTTCAATTTTGTAATCCATCCCAACCCTGCTTCAAGCGGAGATGTCGTATCATCGATATCATTTCCATAAAGACAGAATCCCATCTCCAGGCGCAATGTATCCCTGGCTCCAAGGCCGGCAGCTATTGCTTTTGCCGGGTGCTCAGCTTTCATGATCGTATCCCACAATAATGTCAGCGAATCATTCTCCACATACAATTCAAAGCCGCCCGCACCTGTATATCCTGTAGCCGAAATCAATACATTCGGAATACCTGCTACTGTCCCTTTCCTGAAATGATAATAAGGGATCTCTGACAGGGGGACGTCAGTGAATGCCTGCAATAATTCTTCAGCCAATGGACCCTGTACAGCGAGCAATCCTGTCTTATCAGAGATATCGATCATGCGTACATCAAAGCCTGAAGCATAAGATTGAATATGATCCCAGTCTTTTTGAATATTCGAGGCATTGACGACCAGCATGAAGGCTTGTTCTCCTTCAGCGCACATGTCTTGTGAAAGCCGATACACTAACATATCATCGACGATGCCACCATTTTCATTCGGCAGACAAGCATATTGAGCCTGGCCTATCGCAAGCGCAGCAGCATCATTCGAGCTGACACGTTGCACCAGATCCATTGCCTGTTTTCCTTTGACAATAAATTCACCCATGTGCGACACATCGAATACACCTACTTTATTTCGCACCGCGTGATGTTCTTCCTGGATTGACGTATACACGACAGGCATATTGAATCCTGCAAACTCAGTCATCTTAGCACCAAGTGCTACATGCCTTGATTCAAGCGGTGTTGATTTGATCATTTGTTCTGTTTAACGGCTGATTGTGATTTGATTGATGATATCCTGCATGCCAATTTTATGCACGACATCCATTCCGGAAGTAACTTTTCCAAAGATGGTATATCGTCCATCGAGATGTGGTGTCGGCGAATGGGTTATAAATAATTGGGTTCCTTCTGTATGCGGACCGGCTGATGCCATTCCTACGTAGCCTTCGTCATCATAATATGTTTCTGCCAATTCAGAACGTATCGTGAAATCAAGGCTGCCAAATCCATCCCCTCTGGGGCAACCAGCCTGGATAACAAAATTCGGAACTACACGATGAAATGCTTTTCCATTGTAAAATCCTTTTTCTGCCAGCTCTAAAAAACTGGCTACTGTTGCCGGCGCTCTTGTTGGAAATAACGAAAGTGTAATATTCCCGGCTGATGTCGTGATTTGTACGCTACTGCTTTCATCCCATTTGTCAATCGCAGACCAATTCATTGGCTTCACAGCTTTCATTTCTTCCGTGATGGGAGGTGATTCGATACCATATTCTTTCAGTGCTTTTGAAATCTCGATATATGTCTCCATTTCGGCAGGTAGCTTCAGATTGGACATTGCTTTTCTGAAATCTGATTTACGATCACTCATGACTGCCTTGAGTCCGGTTTTTGGTTCGGTGATCGCACCGGCTATCAGTGCGAGCACACCTGCGTCACCCGAGCGCATGGCATTGGCCAGGTAGCCTCCAATCTGGGAACGGATCAGATGACCTTCACCGGCAAAATAGGCATCAAAATTTTTATCCTTGCACGCATCGATGAGACTTTGTACAGCCTGGGTTTTAATAGGTGGCGGCTGAT
>JANMVA010000408.1:0-2067 GCA_031392195.1 Saprospiraceae bacterium
GCTGTACCAATATAGAATGTGTTATTGTCCTTCGTGGCGATGCCGGCAATATAACCATCATAGCCACTGCCACTCATTTGATCAATGAACAGATGCTGATTGCTGACGATTTCATTACTGGAGTGGAACCGGACTACAAATACTTCGCATTATTTAAGGTACCAGGATGAAAAAGGTGAGCTTTTACCTCGTCCTCAGGAAATTACTACGATCGCCATAGATCAATTCGATCAGGTGTGGGCTTCGACTGTAGATCAGGGGATACTCGTGATTGATAAGGATCGCAAGCTAAAGAGACATATTACGAATGCAAGGAAAGATAAATATTCGACCAAGCTTTCACGAGCCAACCGATTGATCAATGGCCCTGATGGATTTGTATGGGCATGCGGGAGAAATGGAATATGCAGAATAAATCCTTCCACATTTGAAGTAGATAATTTTGAAAATACCATCCTTTCCCAATTCGATTCCGCATACTGTACGCTCATCATGTTTACGGACAAGGATAACCTTTGGACATCACTTTCTTCGGGCGGGATCGTTCATTGCAACCTCGCTACAAAA
This sequence comes from Saprospiraceae bacterium, assembly GCA_031392195.1. Lineage (GTDB taxonomy): Bacteria > Bacteroidota > Bacteroidia > Chitinophagales > Saprospiraceae > Opimibacter. The sequence continues at coordinate 568 of JANMVA010000408.1, forward strand.
GAAACACAAAAGTATACCACCAAGGAGGGCTTGATCCACAATGGTATATTCAGTCTTGGGGCGGATAGCGGTAATAATGTTTATGTTGGAACGCGCGGAGGTTTGACCATTTTATTTACTGACGGAAGAATGAAAAATTTAACGCGCAAGGATGGGTTATTGATGGATCGTGCTGAAGCCCTGCTGCCCGACAAGCATAACCGGATGTGGATTGGCAATGATATCGGTCTCGCTTGTTATACACCATCAGATTCCAGCCTGGTGACGTTTGATACGAGGCATGGTTTGAGTATTTATGGTTTTCGTGTTGGTTCATATATCCAGACGCCGGGAGGTGAATTTGTTTTCGGTACGCCCAGGGGCATCCAGTATTTTCATCCGGATTCACTGTTCAATAAAACGATCAATCTCAATGCGCTCATTCATAAAATTGAGACGCGCAATATTAATACGCATATTGATAAGGATGCAGAGTTTCATTTGACTTCCGGCGACAGGCAGGTAACGTTTTATTTTAGCACCGTTGAATATTCCCCTCACGTAAGAACCTATTACCAATACCAACTTACCGGTCTGGATGATGACTGGACTCAATTGGCTGATCAGAATTCGGTTCGATACAACTCACTTCCACCCGGAAAACATGTTTTTAAAGTCAGGATCAGCAATGACAATAAACATTGGCAGCGCGCAGAAAATGAAGTGACCATTATCATCGCTAACCCGTTCTATCAGCAATGGTGGTTTCGAATAGCAGCCCTTTTAATGATCATTGGATTAGTCGTATTGATCATTAAATTTATTCGCAGAAGAGAAAAAGAGAGAACTGAAGAATTGGAAACGGAAGCGGTCATTAATTACTTCGCCTCGAGGATCAACCGGCATCAGACAACGGATGAGTTATTATGGGATGTCGTGAAGAATTGCATCAGTAAGCTTCAGTTTGAAGACTGTGTGATCTACCTGATCGATCCGGAAAGGAATGTCCTGGTTCAGAAAGCTGCGTATGGCCCTAAGAGCGCAACAGATTATACGATCCATCATCCGCTGGATATTCAGATCGGTCAGGGTATTGTTGGTTCAGTTGCCCAGACAGGCAAGGCAGAGCTTATCGCTGATACTTCTAAAGATCCCAGATATATCATCGATGACAAGATCCGCTATTCTGAGCTCTGTGTACCGATTATCCTTGAGGGAAAAGTTATCGGCGTGATCGACAGTGAGCACAGCAAAAAGAATTTCTTCACCCAAAAACACCTGAGCATCTTAACGACAATCGCCGTGTTGTGCGTCAACCAGATCCAGCGTAATGATGCAGAGGCAGAGAAGCAACAAACGAAGATTGAGCTTATCGAGAATAAGCAAAAAGCAACCGAGTCAAGACTGCAGAGCTTGCGATTGCAGATGAATCCCCATTTTATTTTCAATGCGCTCATTTCCTTTCAACAGATGATCCTCGCCAATGAGGAGATGGTAGCGACCCGATATTTGTCGAGGTTT
>JANMVA010000520.1:0-5438 GCA_031392195.1 Saprospiraceae bacterium
GTGGTATATGATGCGGAGAGTCATGGATGTATCGTCGATGGTACAAGGCTTCATATGGGTGAGCGTTTCTCCTACAAGCATAATGATGTAGAAAGCCTGGAGCAAAACCTGGAGCGTGCAACGAAGTGGGCGACTGAAAAAGGCGGTGGTGTTCTGGTCGTAACAGAAGGTGTATTCGGCATGCGAGGTGATCAGGGAATTCTGAAAGAAATTGTAGAACTCAAGAAGAAATATAAATTCAGGTTCTATGTAGATGATGCACACGGTTTTGGTACGCTGGGTGAAGGAGGTCGCGGTGCAGGTGTGGAGCAAGGTGTACAGGATGGCATCGACGTTTACTTCTCCACTTTTGCAAAATCATTTGCTGCTATTGGCGGATTCTTAGCCGGTGATGCAGACATCATTCAATATCTGCAATATGCCATGCGTTCGCAGATCCATGCAAAGAGCTTGCCCATGCCACTGGTTGAAGGCAATCTGAAACGCCTGGAGCTGATGCAGAACCATCCTGAATACAAAGAGCAGTTGTGGCACATCGCCCGAAGCCTGCAAGACGGGTTAAAGGCAAGGGGTTTTGATATTGGAACTACCAATACAGTGGTTACCCCGGTGTATCTGTATGGAACTCCATTTGAAGCAACACAACTTGTGCATGATATGCGTGAGAATTATGGTGTCTTCACATCGATGATCATCTATCCTGTCATTCCGAAAGGTATGGTGTTGTTGCGTATGATCCCTACGGCCTCTCATACGGATGCTGATGTAGAACAGACGCTGAATGCGTTTTCTGCTGTGGCGGAAAAGCTGAAAGCGGGCGCTTACCAGAACCAGATATTAAATCCGGTGCTTGGATAATATTTATCAGAAAAAATTCAGGAGGCTCGTACATGGTGCGGGCCTTTTTCATTTACGATTTTGGAATTTGGAATTTAGATTTTGGATATTGGATTTTGGATTTTAGATGATTGCTGAGCTGTAGAACAAGGATGAGTCTAGCAGGTCGAAGCATTAAATTTTAGGTTTTGGATTTTGGATTTTATGAGTGATTGAGGCGACATCACGTCAGAGCGTGAGATTTTAGATTAATCTAAGTCGCTTTTGTGAGGTAAAATTGTTTGAAGAGGGGTTGATCTGATTGCATTTAATTTAAAAGCCGTTGTATAAACGTTTGCGAACGGCTTGGGGGGATAAGAGTTAGGATTTTAAGCCCTTACATATTAGAGATTGTAAAATGGTTACGTATATTTTGAATTTACCTTTGGCCCAGGAAAATTGCCGTTGTAGAAACGTTTGCTAACGGCTCTGAAGGATAACAGCAAAGAAATCTGGTGATAACATATAATCGTTTCCCAAATTGTTACGTATATTTTGAATTTACCAAGGATGAATAAAACAGGCCTGAAACTGAATAATGACATCACACATTGTCCTCCTATTTGTCTCTGGAATAATCCATGTTCAATACTATAAACTGAACATCCTCCCGACCATTAAGTCTCTCTACTAACTTAGGAACGTTCTCCTTATTTAATCTGCCTGCAAATTCTGCAAACTTAACCACATACAAAGGTCTTTGATCCAGAGTCACAACTTTATCCCCACTACCATTTATTACATAAGTGTCGCCGATAAATTCCCTAAGCGTCTTTTCAACCACCTTCATACTGTCAATATCCTTTCGAGAGAGTCTTGCAATGGAATCAAGGTTATTGCTACAATCAATATCAAATGTAATCAGTTGGCCATTGGAATTGAAGAGTAACATATCCGGCATTGAATTACCTACATATTGAAACTGGTTGCGTTTGCTTTCAGTGTAATCCTTCAATCGATAAATCTCATTCTGCAACCCAAGGGCATGATAATATTTGATGACAGAAGCATCTGAAACATACCGGGGTTGATGGATGCCGTATACCATCATCATGACAGGCATGCAGGACATTAATTGAAAACCAATCAGGAATATTATTCCAATTGCAGTATGTCGAACAAGATTCGTCTGCTTGATATACTCCATGGTCAATAAATGGCTTCCTGATTACTTTTTTGAATTTATAAATCCATCATCCGTCAATGCATCGAGAATGCCAGACTCAAGGGTGAATTTGGGCTCAAAGTTCAATTCCGTTCTGAGCTTTGTATTATCCACCCGCCAGTTCATCGAAGTGATCTCCCGGATCTTGTAAGGGGACACGTGCAGAGGCTTGCCAAGCATTCGTGCTATTCCCAGACGTACATAACTCACTCCCAAAAGGAATGATTTCGGAAGCGTTACATTCCTGGTCTTCACTCCAAGATGTTTTGAGATATATACATTGACATCTGAAGGATCATAATCAGCTCCGTCCGACAAACAATAGATCTGATTGCGTACTTCTTTTTCCACTGCATCCCACAACGCCCGGGCGAGATCCTTTACATAAATAAAACTGACGAGCTGCCCTTTTGGACCAACACGGATTGCAATCCCTTTTTGAACCAGCTTGACGATCTGGTGTATAAACTTTGTATCACGTGGACCGAAAACTGATGTCGGCCTGAAGATGATCCAATCCAATCCGGGTACAGTCATAATCCTTTTCTCAGCTTCAAACTTGCTGATGCCGTATGGTGTAAATGGCTTTGGTGTAGTTTTTTCACTGATGGGCTCCATCGAAGACGGATCACCCGGACCAATGGCCTGCAGGCTGCTAATGAAAATAAATTTTTTGAAGGCAGGTTGTGTTTTCAATAGAGCCTGGATGAAAAATTCAGTAAACTCTACATTGCCCCGATAGAATTCTTCCATCTTGTCAGGTTTTGTGACACCAGCACAATGAATGACATATTCAAAGCCACCTGTTTCTTTAGCAAAATTTTCCAGGCGGGTCACCAGTTTGTCCCTTTCGCTGAATTCAAGATAGAAGCCCTTGGTACCGCTCTGCAGAAGTTCTTCTTCTGATGGGCTGCGATAACTTCCATAAACTTCATGGCCACGATTCAAGCCTTCCTCTTGTAAAAACCGGCCGATAAATCCTCCGGCACCGGTGACCAACACTCTTTTTGATTCCATAAGGGCGCAAAGATAACAGAACGGTGGAACGTGAGAAGCGTGAGAAGCGTGAGAACGTGAGAACGTGAGAAGGTGAGAAAGTGAGAAAGTGAGAGGTAAGAGGTAAGAAGTGAAAGGTGAGAGGTAAAAGGTGAAAGTTGAAAGTTGAAAGTTAAAAGCGAGGAGGTAAGAAGTTGATGGAGTGTGCTGCGCTTGTTATGGCCATGAAAGATCTAAAAAGAGGTAGAAGTGTAAGGGTTAAAGTTGAAGTTTGAAATTCATGATTAATCAGGAGATTGTGGATATCGGGTACGGAATAAGTTTGTTGTAATTAAAATTTGATTTTTTATTCTGACAACTTTTCAATTAAACAGTGCGGCATCAGCACTATAATCACTGATGAAAACAAAATGAAAACTTCGACAAATTATTTTGCATTACTGGCAGGTGGAATTATTCTTGTCAGCATACTATTCCAAAATTGCGCCCCTGTATTCTCAGAATTACAAGATGCACGAACAGCGGGCAAAGGAAATATTGAATTGACCACTGCATATGGCTCTACGAATCTTGTAGAGGAGGGGGATGGATCTAAAGTTCAAAATCAGTTAGGTTTGCAAGCTGCCTTTGGCGTGAGCCCGGCTGTTGACATCAGAGCCCGGTTTGAATATGTTTGGGTGGAATCCGAACATGTGAGTGTAATTGGAATTGGTCCCAAATTCAGCCTCCTGAAGGATCATATTGCCTTCTCACTTCCGGTGGGAAGAGCTTTAGGTGAAGGAAGTACCGATACATGGCAGCTACATCCTACACTCCTGTTTTCAATACCATTGAAAAAGAACATCATCGATCTGAATCTATCCTCAAAGTATCTCTATTCTTTTTGTGAAGATTGTGAAGGCTTGGTAGCATTCAACATGGGATTTTCCATCAGCAATGATTTGAATTCCTGGGCCATCCGTCCGGAATACGGATTATTGTATAATCCCGATGCAGCTGGTCATTACAGTCAGTTCAGCATAGGCGTCAGTAAAGTATTCGGGAAAAATCCAAGAATGTAAGGAAGAGACAACGAGACAATGAGAAAATGAGAAAACGTGCTGAGGGGAAGTAAAACAATTAATGTAAGAGTTTTTGAGAATGCAATAGAGTGATACCTTTGACTCTCTATGATGGATACGATCACATTTCAATACCAGATCAGGCAGGGATTGCCCATGGACCTGCCTGAATATCATGGACGGGATGAAACGATACAGCATGCACCAGTCAGGAACATCAAGGATCTGACAACTGAAGAAAAAAGATTAGCTCTTGCAAATGCTTTGCGCTATTTTCCGGAAGCTCTTCATGAACAGCTCTCAGCCGAATTTGCACTTGAACTTGAAGTTTACGGTCGAATATACATGTACAGGTATCGACCGGCTTATCAAATGCATGCCAGGCCAATCGATCATTATCCGGCACATATTGCGCAAGCTGCTGCGATCATGCTGATGATCCAAAACAATCTCGATCCGTTAGTTGCAAAGTATCCTCATGAACTGATTACGTATGGTGGTAATGGATCTGTTTTTCAAAACTGGGCTCAATACCTGCTCACAATGAAATACCTGAGTGAGATGAAAGAAGACCAAACACTTGTCATTTATTCCGGACATCCGCTGGGATTGTTCCCTTCACATCCGGATGGTCCGCGTGTGGTAATCACAAATGGCATGATGATACCCAATCACAGTTCCAAGGAGAACTGGAATAAACTAAATGCCATGGGGGTCACGCAGTATGGCCAGATGACTGCAGGTTCATTTATGTATATCGGACCTCAGGGCATCGTGCATGGTACAACTATCACCTTGCTCAATGCAGGCCGGCTAAAGGGTCTTGGAACGAATGATTTGAAAGGAAAAGCATTTATTACTTCAGGTCTTGGTGGAATGTCAGGTGCCCAAGCCCGTGCAATTTTAATTTCGGGAGCAACAGGCATTATTGCCGAGGTGGATGCAGATGCGATACAACAACGCTTAGCGGACCAGTACATCCGGGAAGAAGATATTTTTCAAAACCTTGATGATTTATTGCGTGAATTTGTTCTTGCGAAAGAATCCGGTCAGGCTCGTTGTTTTGTGTATCAGGGCAACATCGTCGAACTGTGGGAAGCTATTGTTGCCAAATTTATCCATATCGAGCTGGGTTCGGATCAGACCTCTTGTCATAACATGGATCACCTTGGATATTGTCCGGTTGATTTTACGTTTGATGAAGCTAAGCAACTTTTACAAAGAGATAAAACAGCTTTTGATCTGGCGGTCCAACATTCCTTGCGAAGGCATGTGCATGCCATCAATATCATGGCTGCAAGGGGAATGTATTTCTGGGATTATGGAAATGCATTTTTACT
>JANMVA010000545.1:0-10185 GCA_031392195.1 Saprospiraceae bacterium
GAAAAGGGTCCCCGGTTACTGAGCTGTAGAACGAGGATGAGATTGAGGCGGTCGAAGTATCAGGGGATTTAGAGGTGTCGGGGAAATCAAAGCCTTTGCCTCCGCCTCCGCCTCCGCCTTCGACTTTTGCTCTAATGGGAAATATCTTTACATAATTAATTTGTATAATACCTAAGCACCTAATAAATAGGGATTTGCTACTTTATTGGCGCAATCTTTGCCTTTAATAATCTTCTGAATCATAACAAATGCATGCCCTCATCCGTTAGAATCTTTTTTAAAGACCCCCAAGGACCGTTTATGAAGGGATTTATTCTACTGAGTTTATTGACCATTTTTAGCTTGCCTGCCTTTAGTCAGAAGGGATACGAATTGGGAGTACTGGCCGGAGCAAGCTTTTATGTTGGCGATATCAATCCCAACTTCGGCACCAAAACTCCGGGGCCTTCAATGATGGTGCTGGGGCGCTATAATTTCAACACAAGAACTTCTATCCGGATGGATATTGCCGCGGGCAGATTGATCGGAAAAGATGAACTGTCTGAAAATCCATTTCAACGCGCACGAAATCTCAGTGTACGCACAGATTATCTGGATACATCACTCGACCTGGAATTTAATTTTTTCAATTACGTGCATGGTAGTCGTAATCAGTACTTCACACCTTATGTATATGGTGGTTTAGGATTCACCTATTACAATCCGAAAGCAAAGCTGGATGATCAATGGTATAACCTTCGCAAACTTGGAACAGAAGGCCAGGCGAATGGAGATGAGTATGCGAGTATTGTCCCTGCTTTATCATATGGTCTTGGCTTCAAGTTGGATTTCAATTATGAATGGAGCCTGAATGTCGAAATGGGTGCACGCCAGTTGTTCAGCGATTACCTCGATGATGTCTCTACTGTTTATCCCGACATGGATGAATTAGCGGCACGACATGGTGACATCGCTGTCAAGTTATCGGACAGATCACCTGAATTAGGACTTGAACCTATTGGAGAAGAAGGTCGTCAGCGTGGTGTCAGCGGAGATAATGATTCATACTATTCATTGCGCATAGGTGTAGTTTATTATATCGGTTTGCTTCAGTGTCCTGCCATTAGCAAACCCTCTGGACACTAGTCCTTTTCGCTCCCATTTTCTGATTTATATCTTTGAGCATCATGATCAGTCATTATGCGCTCACACTTGGTCCATATAAGCGGGGTTTTCATCTCATCACGTCGGAGATCATCAATGCTGTCAATGCATGGCCTCAAAACGGGATGATGCATGTTTTCCTTCGCCATACATCTGCGGGCTTATGCATCAATGAGAATGCTGATCAATCCGTACGCGATGACTTTAAATTGTATTTTGAACTTCTGGCACCGGAAGAATTGCCAGGCATCACGCATGATATGGAAGGACCGGATGATATGCCGGCACATATTAAAAGCACGATCACGGGCATTTCAGTTGACATACCTATTGTGAGCGGGAAATTGGGACTGGGTACATGGCAAGGAATTTACCTGTGTGAGTTTCGTAACCGGGCTACAAAAAGGGAGCTTATTATTAGTATTCTCGATTGATGCTTCCATCCCAACTTCTATCTTTGGTTTTGTTTGGAGAAGGATTTCTCACCGGCATTACGCTCACAGCGATGATTGGACCTGTGACCATGGTGATATTGAGGTATGGTATTCAGGTCAACAGAGTGGCGGGTGTGTGGGCCGCAACAGGGACTTGGGTGAGTGATTTGATTTTCATCGCATTTACATTCTGGACTACGGTATCGCTTGCACATTGGATCGAACAGACAACTGTCAGGTTTTGGATCTATATTCTCGGAGGTTGTGCATTATTAATTTTTGGAGTCATAATGACAATATCGCGGAAGTCGCCTGTCAATGAAAATGTACGTATTACGGGATCTAGTTATGCAAAGGCATTCTTCAGTGGATTTTTTGTGAATTCATTCAGCCCGTTCACCTTATTTTTTTGGGTAGGAGCGGCTGTATTTCTTCATCTGCAAAATGACAGACCGATATGGTATTATACCGGTGTGATGACATCATTAGCATTAGGTGATTTTGCGAAAGCATGGCTTGCACCCAAACTAGCGCAATGGATCCAGGAAAGATATATTACGCTTGTGCAATTGATTGCCGGTGTCGTGATCGCGATGACGGGGTTATATATTATTGGGATGGGAATCTTTGGCTATGAATAATCTTCTGTTTGATTTTGGGAATGTCATTATTGATATTGATGTCGATGGTGCGATCGGTCGTATGACAAAACTCCTGAAGAGTGATGTCGACCGCGATTTACTGACCGGTATTGTCAATGAATATGAAAGCGCCCGTATCTCCACAGATATTTTTATCAATAAGATCATCAGCCACAGCCGGCCCGGTGTTCAGGCTTATAATATTATCGAAGCATGGAACAGCATGTTGATCGGTATCCCTGAATACCGTCTCGTCATGTTAACGGAGCTGCGTAAAAAGTACAATGTGTATCTCCTCAGCAATACAAATGAACTTCATCTGCAATGGGTGCATCAATATCTCCGCCGCATACATCACATTGAGAATTTTGAAAAAGAATTCTTTGATCAGGCTTTTTATTCTCACCTCGTAAGAGACCGTAAACCAAATCCTTCCATTTTCAGGCATGTTATCGATGAAACATTGTTAACACCGGAGCTGACATTATTCATGGATGATGTGAAAGAAAATATTGATGTCGCGCAGAAGTTAGGTTTTAATACTCATTTGGTGAGACCGGGAGAGGAGATAGGGGAGTATTTGAAGGTGCAGGGATATTTTTAAAATAGGCGAAGGCGAAGGCGGAGGCGAAGGAGGCAATAGGCAATAAGCATTAAGCATTAAGCAATTGACAATAAAAGGCTAAGGTTATGCAGATATTGAAATGCAGATATGGCTGGAAGTTTGCAGGATCAGCCGTTTTTTTGTTGAACCTTTTACCCAGGATTTGAGAAAGATTTTTTTTGCTTCGCCTCCACCTTCGCCTTAGCCTATTTGTTCTTCGTCTCCAGATAATTCAACAGATCGGGATATTCGGTAGCGATGCCGGGGATTTCATCTTGCTTCAATCTGATGCCATCCAGGTAGGGAATAATAGCTGCATCATAGAAACCTAACGATTTCATGTGAGCGAGCATGTCAGCCGCTTCTGCGTAGGTTGGCTGTATGCCGGCCATGTACATATAATTCCCACTTGCATGATCGACTTCAATAAACATTTCTTCGACGGTTTCGAGGCTTGTGTTCTGCAGGATTTGCGGAATGGATGCTATTTGTACACCATAATACATGCCATGCCTGTATGCTAGAAACTTAGCACCTCTCGGATCCAGCAGATGGTCGGGTACAGGGATATTTTCCAGGTGTGTGATCACAGGTTCGCTTTCAAAATCATGGATCCCGATTTCTATCCGGTGATTCAATTTCAGATATACCAGGTTATTAGAACCACCTGCCATATTTTTAGCCAACGGAAATGATGAACCATAACCTTTCAGGTTTAATCGATTTCGAGGCACTCCTTTTCGTTCGAGATACTCCGCAGCTTTCTCTGCTTTCTTAATTGAGAAATAAAGATTGAATGTGCGCTGACCTGTTGGTAATTCAAAGCAACTCAACTCTGCTTTGATACGCGGATAGATCAATAGAAGGTTGGCTAGCAGATCTAATTTTTTGACATTTTGGGGTGTGAGCACTTCACCATTTTCTTCCAGGAAGAGATGGGAGATAAAATATTCTTTGACTTCTACACGAGGTTCCGGATGGCCTATGGATATTTGTTCGGCACCATGCATCAACATCGTATTGTAGAATGTAGGTTGCATGGATATCTGTTGGTGTGCATGAACGGGCTGCTTGAAGAATACCCTGTACAAATCGGTTTCACCATGACCTTCTTTTCGATTTGAGCTGATGAATGCAGTCATTCCATCAGGAGAGATTACCAGGTGTGAATCATCCAATGAAGAATTGATTGGAAAGCCCAGGTTCTCCGGAACAGACCAGGTTAATGTAGAGTCATCAAACACGGCTTTGAAAATATCCAGGCCGCCGACGCTGTGAAGATTATTGGATGAAAAGAAAAGCGTTTCACCATTCCGGGCCAGGAACGGATAGCGTTCATCATAAAAAGAATTGATCGTAGGTCCGAGGTTAACGGGATTTGTCCACTGTCTATTTCGAAGCATTGAGATGTACAGATCATAACCACCATACCCACCAGAGGTTTTCGATGAAAAAAGACAAATGCTATCATTAAAAAAAGTAAAGTCGCTCACTGTACCGGCATCTTCGTAGGGGCCTGAAAAAACACCCTGATAAAACAGTCCGTCTTCACCGGAAAGTGTATCAGCCATGAGCGTAAAGCGGGTTTGTTTAGACGTTAGAAAGTAAATGACCTGTCCATCCCCGCTGAATCCACGTACTTCTTCGTAGGCGGTAGAATTGATATGAGATGGCATGGGTGTTGGAACAGTCCACGTGCCATTAATCAGTGAAGCAGAATAGATGTCTGTATTTCTGCGGGAATGATTGACAGAGGTATTGCTTCTGTCTGAATTAAAGTAGATCTTCTCCATGAAGGTCGGACTGTTTTGCGCTCCGAATTCATCGTATGGTGTGTTGATCACGGGACCTGCATTTTCGACATATGCTAACTGATCAGCATAGCGCATTCTCGCTCCATTGGCACTTCTCGTCAATTCATCTTTGATCCATGGTCGAAGGTCATCCTTTTCATCGGCGCGTTGCAGATATTTTTTATAAGAAGTAATGGCATCCAGGTATTGGTTTTTTGCCTGATAACATTTCGCGATGTAAAAAAAAACAAACGCGTCTGTTTTGCCTTCGTTGATGAGTGATTGAAAAATCTGTATGGCCCGATCGAGTTCACTCATCTCATACATACTGATACCGATGCGTTGTCTCAGTTTCTTATCTTTTGATGATTCCAGACCAGCCTGCCTGTAGTATTGCAAGGCTTTACGAAAATCACCCGCATGATAAGCTTTGTCAGCATCTTGCCTGAGTCTACTCACCGAAGTTTGTGAAAAGGAAGGAATAGCCAGCATCCAACTCAGAATGAAAATGAGGAGAGACGTTTTGGGTCTGATGCAGGAGAAGATTTTTATTGGCACCTCGCTATAACGTTAAAACTCGCGTTCCGGATCAAATGATTCAAGGTAATCAGCCACTTTTCTCACAAAGGATCCGCCCAGGAATCCATCGACCACCCTGTGGTCATATGATAAGGAAAGGAACATATAATGACGGATCGCGATCAGGTCTCCATATGGTGTTTCGACAACACCCGGTTTTTTACGGATAGCTCCCGCTGCCAGGATAGCTACTTGCGGTTGATTGATAATCGGTGTGCCCATCACATTTCCAAATGTGCCCACATTAGTTAGTGTAAATGTTCCGTCCTGAATTTCCTCTGGTCGAAGTTTGTTTGTCCTTGCCCGATTGGCCAGGTCATTGACAGCTTTCGTCAAGCCCATCAGGTTATAACCATCAGCATTGCGGATAACAGGGACGATCAGGTTACCACTTGGAAGTGCTGCCGCCATCCCGATATTGATATTTTTCTTGAGAATGATGTTATCTCCATCGACCGATACATTGATCATCGGGAAATCGCGAATCGCTTTCACTACTGCTTCGATGAGAATAGGTGTGTAGGTAATTTTTTCACCGTACTTCTTCTGAAAATTATCTTTCACTTTCTCGCGCCACATCACCATATCAGTCACATCTGCCTCCACGAAAGAGGTAACGTGAGGAGATGTTTGTTTAGAGCGAACCATGTGCTCGGCGATGAGCTTGCGCATGCGGTCCATCTCGATGATTTCTGTTGCACCATCACTACTTGTCATCGAAGTTCTTACAACAGGTGCAGTTTCAACTTTTTGCTGTTGAACCTGGGGCTCTTCCTGGAAAAGCGGTTGTTGCTGCGAATTATTTTGTTGCTGTACCTGGGTTGTCTGTCCACCCTGTCCTCTGTCCTGTAGGTATGCAAGGATATCTGTTTTAGTTACCCTTCCGCCTTGTCCTGAGCCTGAAATCTGATCCAGTTCTGTTGTCGAAATTCCTTCTGAAGAAGCTATGTTGCGTACCAAAGGAGAGTAAAACCGGTTACCTGAGTTGGCTGGGATATTTTGCAATTGGCCTGAGTGAACAGGGACATAAGGAACGGATGCAGATTTGGATGGCTGTGATTGTTGTTTTGTCTCAACCGGTTTTTGGATTGATTCAGCGACAGGTGGAGGTGTTTTTTCTAATTGAGGGATTGGGGGTGTGCCGTTTTCTTTGGAAGCGCCTGCTTTTGCTTCCGTGGCGATGATAGCTATCGTCTGGCCTACAGGCACAACGGCATTTTCTGCAAAGAGGATTTTTTCAAGGCGGCCAGCGACCGGGGAGGGGATTTCACTATCCACCTTATCTGTCGCGATTTCCAATAGGGTTTCATCAAGGGCTACCATATCTCCTGGTTTTTTGAGCCAGCGGAGGATAGTAGCTTCCATGATGCTTTCGCCCATTTTAGGCATTATCAGATTAAAGTCAGCCATAGGGGGCAAAGATAAGGATTAGGCTCTGTTACTTTTTTTCCGGAAAAAAGTAACCAAAAACCTCTCTAACGTTGTCACTTTTTTCATTGCCAAAAAAGATAAGACGTGTTCTTTTTTCCCGCAAAAAAGAACGAAAAAGCTCGTCGCTATAAAAACTCGCTTTTGCACCCGTTCATCTGTATGGGACTAGGTTTGCTTGCTCGCCTGGTAGTTTTTCAAAATCCTCCTTTTTCCTCTTACGGACGGAAAAAGGAGGCAGGCCGAATGCTCGAACAGTTTATAGCGACTGGATTTTAGTGATCGAATTGCAAATTAAAATTTGGATGATAGCGCCATCGTTCAAAAATGATCGAATAAGTTTTGTGAGCCATTGGTCGTTGGTCGTTGGTCGAACACATCTAGTGAAGCTTTTGTCGTTGATTGCCCCTTCGAAATTTCTTGCTGCGCGAAATTTCTCTCCCCTGTGTTTCTACGCTATTCACACCTGTGGAGTGTGTTTGCTTCGAAAACCCCGGGGAATTTGAAAAATGCCAAGTTGCCATTGGTCGTTGGTCCATAGTTCATTCCTTATGGTCGCGAAAAAGACTTCATGCTGACCAAGAACTCCTGAGTAAATTTGTCCCCTTAAAATCAACCTGTATGAAGTTCCTTTGCCAAATACTGATCTTTTCCTGTTTTATCATCCTTCTTCCTTCCTGCAAAAAGAAATTTGCAATCACGGAGCATTCCTCGGAAGAAATCGGCCGATATATCGCTGCCCGTGTTCCCGCTCTTATTGATGTTAATGATCCGGTTCGCGTTCGGTTTTCGGTGCAGCCGGACACATCGCATGTTGCTGATGTTTTTGTTTTTAATCCTTCCACAAAGGGAACTGCTTATTGGGAAGACAATATAACCCTCGCTTTCAGGCCGGAGGATGGATGGAAACCAGGCCAGTCCTATCAGCTGCAGATCAATCTCGATAAGATCATCAAGGATGTGGATCCAAAAATGAAGAAGGTGGTATTCAGTTTTGACGTAAAGCCTGTCAGGATGCAGGTCAATTTTGAACCACTCATCCCTGAATTTGATGGTGATACACCTAACTACTTATTACGTGGCCGTGTTTCTACATCTACGAATGTTGATTCTGCCCAAATCAAGGAAGCGATCAATTTGAAATCAAGTGGAAAAGTCGGAAGCCTCACATGGTTTCACAGCGAGGATGGCCGCTCGCATGAATTTGTCATACCATCGATTGGTCCGGATGCAAAATTGGATTTTACCTGGCAGGGTGAATCGATCGGTTCCTCTGATTCCGGAAAACGTAGTGTTGTTGTTCCCAGGTCTGACGTACTCAGTGTGCTTTCTGTCGATCCCGGAAACGACGGTCAGAAAAAAATTGAAGTTCATTTCTCTCAAAAACTGAATGCCTCGCAGGATCTCAATGGATTAGTGACCATCAATGGAAGTACTGAAGGTTTTACCCTTCGCAAACAGGATCATATTCTTTCCATTTATCCTGCAGATGAAACCATCACAGGTATCCTTACGGTGCAACTTCATCAAAGTATTTCTTCAACACTTGGTCATGATCTGGAAGAGACGGTTACAATGGAAGTTGCATTGGAAGATGCAAAGCCAGCGGTGAGATTGGTTGGCTCAGGCGTCATCACGCCCGGCAATGCTGAAATCGTTTTTCCATTTGAAGCCATCAACCTCAAAACAGTAGAGGTTGAAGTATTCAGGATTTTTGAAAATAATATTCTTCAATACCTGCAACACAGCAGCCTCGAAGATCAGTGGGACCTCGAACCTGTAGGAAGAATTATCCTGCAACAAAAAGTAGATCTCTCCATGATGTCCGATCGTGACAATCGATCTGTGTGGACGCGGTATGCATTAGACCTTGGGCCATTAGTCAAACTTGCTCCCGGAAGTATTTACCAGGTTCGAATTGGATTTTCTGGTGAAGACACATATCTGGATTGCTACAAAGAAGTTGAGGTTTATAAAGACAAGCCAGGGCATGGAGAATTGATTTCAATGTGGGGATACAATTATAGCTACGATGGATTCATTTGGGATCACACAGAGGATCCATGCTATGCGGCATATTACAATCCTGAAAAATTTATCCGAAGAAATATTCTTGCTTCAGATATAGGCCTTACCGCCAAACAAAATGATGAAGGACAGATTTGGGTGTATGCCAATTCGTTGGGAACAGTGGAGCCTAAGTCGGGCATAGAGATTGACATCTATGATTATCAGCAGCAGTTGATGATCAAATCAAAAACATCCGGCCAGGGTGAGTTGACAGCAGAGATCCCTCGTAAGGCTTACTTTATTGTAGCGACAGATGGTGATCAACGAGGTTACCTCCGGATTCCGGATGGTATTTCATTATCACTAAGTGAGTTTGATGCGGGTGGGACTGGATATCAACAGGGATTGCGTGGTTACATTTATACCGAAAGAGATGTATGGCGTCCCGGTGATAGTGTTCATCTCAATTTTATTCTTTGGGATCCGGAAGGCAGGATAGATGACCGTCATCCGGTTAAGCTGACAGTGACAAATCCTTTGGGACAAAAGAAAACAGAAAAGACAAGTCCTCTGTCTGTTGGCGGCATTTACGACCTGACATTTAAAACATCATCGACAGATCCTACAGGTACATGGATGGCAATGGTTGAAGTAGGTGATGCTGTTTTTTCAAAAGGACTGCGCATTGAAACGATCAAGCCGAACCGGTTGAAGATCGATGCCAAACTTCCGAAAGAAATAAAAGCGGCTGTTGCCAATCAAAAAATTGAACTGGAGGCAGAATGGCTTTTTGGTGCACCAGCATCCAATATGAAAGCTATTGTAGAGGCACAGTTCAGTCCATTACTTTTTGAACCAACAGGATTTAAAGAATTCACTTTCACTGATCCTGCACGGTTTACGCCGCAAACCGTTACGACAGTCTACGAAGGAAATCTTGATGCACAAGGAAAAGCACAAATTAAAGTGCCCGATATCAAAGAATCACTTCCCGAAGGTCAATTGACTATGAGTATTAAGACGAGGGTTTTTGAAACAGGAGGTGATTTCAGTACAGACAGGCATTCGACGATCTATCATCCTTATGATCACTATGCAGGTGTTTCGATACCTGTCAATCGATGGGGTTATGAAGAATTAAAAATGAATGAGCAAAATGATATCAGGCTTGCTTCCGTCACAACCGATGGAAAGGGTGCAAGTGGCCGTCAATTGAGCGTCGGTATTTACAATGCACAATGGCGTTGGTGGTGGGATCGCACAACAGATGATATCACACAATACAATTCTCAGTTGCATGTAGGTGCGATCGATACAGATACAGTGACAACAGGTAGTAATGGTACAACTGTCTACAAAGTAAATCCCGCTTCGTATGGGTCATACATGATCAGGGTTTGCGATCTGGAGTCAGGACATTGCAGCGGACAGTTTTATTATGCAGGTTCATGGGGTGATCCTTCCAGTGCAAGTGATGCTGCAAGCCGGTTGACGTTTTCTTCTGACAAGGAACAATATGAAGTAGGCGAAAAAATCAAATTGAATATTCCATC
>JANMVA010000563.1:0-4392 GCA_031392195.1 Saprospiraceae bacterium
ATCACGTTAACGCCGGTAATCTCTTTTCCCTTATTAATTCTATTGAATTCTTGCAACCCATCGTTGCACTGATCCTGTTTAGCCGGTCTCAGGATAGCGGGTTATTTCTTAACTTGGTGGAACCCAAAACCATCATAATGAATAAACCTGCGATATACCAGTTACTGCAGGCCGTTTTATTTTTCCTGATCCAGATTTATACTGCACCGTCATCAGAATCCCAGGTCATCAATGGGGCAACCGGGGCTAATCCTCCTGAACCACCCACATTGTGGGAAATCCAAATAGATGATTGTTCGTGTGAGATTACAGAAATAGGACCTCTTGAAACAATCAATGGTGATGAAGTTTCTCCTGAAGGCGATATAGCTATTTGTCCGGATGGATCATTGTACCTGAGTGAACAAGGTTTGCTGTATACGATTGATCCATTGACAGGAATGGTTGCCCTTGTTCCTGACATGCCTCCCATTCCGAATAACAACTTGTTAAATGGTCTGGCTTGCGCAGGAAATGGAATTTTATATGGCGGAGATGAATGGATGGGAGAAAACAATCTCTATCAATATATTTTACAGGCGGATACAGTAGTGATCGTTGGCGAAATGCCCTATCAATGCTATGGAGGGATGTTTTTCTACGGCAGCCTGCTGTATATGTTTGCTCCTGAGGGATTAGTCCTGATAGATATCGCCAATCCTGCTAACAGTGAATTAATTTTCGAGCACCCGGATAACTTCTTTGTAGAAGGTTCTACTGCTTTCAATCAATGCAATATGTTGCTGGTGTTCATTTACAACTCTTCTACACAACAGCACCAGCTAGGTCTCTTCAGCATGCTCGATGGAACTATTCAACCATTGTGCGTTGATCCGGTCATTTACATGTTTCTGGCGAGCCCTAGTGAATTCTTTCCATCTGTATGCGATGCACCACAATTTGATCTCGATTGTGATGATTCTTCCGGTGCTACTGATGCTGATTTTAATGCACCTGAATTTAATTGCCTGAGCGAGGAAGGAATACCCATTGCGGATTCAGATGTTTTGTTGATGACAGGCGATCCGATATTAAGATTGACAGCCACTCTCACAGGTAGCTTACCGGACGAACCTGATGAAGTGCTGGAAATGACAAGTTCGATTCCGAACATAGATGCCGATGGCTCTGGCAGCACGGAAATCACTTTGACTAATGAAGGTGATGCAACCATCCAGGATTTTATCGATGCGCTCCATGCCATCGTCTATAATAATTACAAAATCGTCCCTACAGCCGGGCCACGCATTGTGGAAGTACAATACGTGACTACGACGGGAGATGAAAGCAATGTCGCCACAGCTTATATCCAGATCAATGCACTTCCTTTGACAACGGTAGACCTTGGGCCTGATGTCGTAGCATGTGCAGGTGAATCATTCACATTTGATGCAGGCGTCCCTGATGCGGAATACCTGTGGTCAACGGATGAGACTACTCAGACAATAACGGTGACTGAGCCTGACTTGTATAGTGTTACTGTCACAGACGGTATCCATTGTCCCAACCAGGATACAGTTGAGTACATCACAATCCCTGTCATTTCTGTTTCACTGGAAGGCGACAATGAAACTTGTGACAATGAGCCGGCTACCTTAACTGTCAATACGAACTCTTCCATTCCTGTCCATGTTGAAGTACTTTCAGATAATGGAGAGACCTTCTTTCTGAATGACGTCGTGGAAACTTCCAGCTTCACTGATCAGATCACCACCGAAACAGTTTACACGATTACATCTGTTACAGCTACTGAACCGGCATGCATTCATATCATCGACTCTCAACAAGTTGTTCTCTTAAATCCTACTTATCATCATAATGTGGATACAACTATTTGTGATGGAGATGGTATGTATATCGGTGGCAACTGGACAACGGAAGCCGGTGTATATGATCATACGTTCACTTCTATTGACGATTGTGATAGCTTGGTCACTTATAACCTGGAAGTTTTACCACTGGAATATCTATTTCTGAATTCAACAACATGCGATAGTGCACAAATAGGTACTTCGATTGATTACCTGGAAAATCTGAATGGATGTGATACCGTTGTTCAAACAACTTTTTCATGGTCACCTTCGTCTACAACCAACATTGCAAATACAACCTGCCAGTTGATCGATGTCGGAACAATTTATGACACCCTGATCAATGTGCATGGATGTGATAGTATCATCATCACAACTACAAATTATCTGCCACCGGTTGACACTACTATTTTCACAGATATTACTTGTGATTCTTCACTCGTGGGTACTTATTTTAATACATTGATATCCACAACCGGTTGCGATAGCATAGTCATGCTTACCATTACACTTGGAGCTGTTGACACCTTTATTTCCTATGGCGAGTCTTGTGTACCCGGTGAAATAGGTGTCTTTGAAACATGGTTGATTGATGCATTCGGTTGTGACAGCCTGGTGATTGAGATTGTTACACAAGGTGCATCTGATACAAGTACATTGTTTCTGACATCATGTGATTCCTCTTTGGTTGGAACCACAGAAGAGCTTCTGACTTCATCTGCAGGTTGTGACAGCCTGGTCATTACTACAATATCTTATTTAGAAAGAGATTCCTCCTTTAGCTCAACCTTTTCGTGTAGTCCATTAGACACCGGAATTGTTGTTACCACATATCTCAATCAGTTTGGATGTGACAGTATTGTCACAGTTCATACATTATTGAACCCTAGTCACAACACTCTATTATCCGGCTCCTCTTGCAATCCTGGCGATACGGGGATTTTCATTCAAGCGTTAATGAATCAATTTGGATGTGATAGTATTGTTACGCAGACGGTTGCTTTACTCGAAAGTCATAGCATTGTTTTCCATTCTGCCACATGTCATGCATCTGACACCGGTGTATTTATCTCACAGCTTTCAAATCAAAATGGGTGTGACAGCACAGTGATTGAAATTGTATCATTTGTTGCTGCAGACACAATGGTTCTTTTAAAGAATACATGTGATGCAAATTTGGTTGGAACATCAGAAACCATGTATACTACATCGGACGGATGCGATAGTCTTGTGATTGAAATCACATCACTTCACACCCTACCCATATTGGAAGTTTCATCAATTGCCGATTACAATGGTTTTGATATCAGCTGTGCAGATGCAAATGATGGCAGCGTCATGGCCATTGTTGATGGTTTAGGCCCATTTGAATACTTATGGGATAATGACAGTATCGGTCAAAGCCTTTCAGAACTTGGTGAAGGTAATTATCACTTGACCGTAACGGATGCAAACGGCTGTACAACTTCAGGGAGTATAGCACTTGTTGAGCCTGAGCCTTTTATGATCAGCCTTATAATCAGTCAACCGGAATGCTTTATTGGATCCACAGGTAGCATTAGTGTTGTTTCGACTGGAGGCATTGGGCCTTACAAATACTCGATCAATGGAGGTGTATCTCAGGCATTACCAACATTTTCAGGATTAGGAAGTGGACTGTATCAATTGACAGCAATTGATGACAATGAATGTGAAGTGTCTGAACTAATTTGGATTCAAGAGCCTCTGCGAATTGAGGTTGAACTCGGCGCAGACCAGATCGTGCCTAAAGGTGACACCGTAATTCTTCAAGCCATAGTTGATATTCCATTCGATTCCATCAGCCTGGTTTCATGGACCGGTATTGATACTTCACCCTGCATCCATTGCCTGACACAAACGATATTGCCGGTACTGACAACTTCGTATGCAATTGAGGTCGTATCCATTGATGGCTGTAAGGATGGCGATAAGATAACTGTGTTTGTCGATGAAGAAAATGAGTTCTATGTACCCAATATTTTTTCTCCGAATGATGATGGGATCAACGATCACCTGTTGATCAGTGCCGGACACGGAATTAAAGAAATCATATCCTTCCATATTTTTGATCGATGGGGAAACCTTGTATTTGCCTCACAACGATTTCATCCAAATGATCCGGCCTTTGCCTGGAATGGTCGCATGAACGATGAGTTGATGAACCAGGGTGTGTTTACCTATAAACTTTTGGTGCTATTCAAAGATGGCAGGAAAGAAATCCGGTATGGAGATATTACGCTCATGCGATAATCGAATCGTTTTCAAATAATGGCAAGGATGTAAATCAAATTGCCTGACATACATATTATTTATATATGAGTCGACCGGAGTGGGATATAAAGCCAAACCAATTTTTTCATTGCTATTAGAATTAAAATCAAAACCCTATTTTGAACTCGATCTGCTTCAAAGATCTTTGTCTGAAGTGATTTCTCATTATCTAAAAAACTAATCTATCAATGGGTGTCGATACGAAAAACCTGAGGAATGTGGTGTTGCTCGTCCATAGCGGCTCCGGCAA
>JANMVA010000657.1:0-2935 GCA_031392195.1 Saprospiraceae bacterium
GATGAGTCGGTTAACATCTCATGAAAATCGCCTGATGTTTGTTTTCGACATACTTCACTATGAAGATGATCAGCTTGTTTCGTTTCAATACAGGTTGAATGGAAAAGAATGGATTGATAACGGTCAACGCAATGAAGTGAACCTGGACGGGCTCGCACCAGATCAATATATACTCGAATTGAGAGGAGGGATAGGCGCGCTGGATGACAGTATCACATCTGTTTTAGTCCCATTCAGGATTTACCCACCCTGGTGGAAGCAGTGGTGGTTTATGGTTACGGGTTTCTGCATCATACTAATGTTGATTTGGTTGTATTTCAGAAGCCGCATTGATAAATTCAGGAAAGAATTAAAAGTGGCCCGCCAGATATCCGACCTGGAATCAAGAGCATTGCGGGCCCAGATGAATCCCCATTTTGTTTTCAACAGCCTGAATGCGATCCAGGAATGTATTGTAACAGGCAGGATTGAGGAAGCTTATACTTATCTATCAAAATTTTCCAGGTTGCTTCGGATGGTGCTCGAACATTCAGATGTCGCCGAAATTTCATTGGAGGAGGAGCTTGAAGTGCTTGATCTTTACATTTCACTGGAGAAGCTTCGATTTAAAAATGACATGCATTATCATTTTCAACTGGCTGATGATATTGATCCGGAAGAAATTACCATTGCACCTATGTTGATTCAACCTCACCTGGAGAATGCGATCTGGCATGGCTTGAGGCATAAGGACGGCCAAAAGAATCTCAGTCTTTCGATTAAAGAAAATCCAGTCGGTTACCTGGAAGTGATTATTGAAGATGATGGGATAGGGCGCAGACAGGCTTCTGTGATCAGGGATAAAAGTATCAGCGGCAATCAACATAAATCAAAAGGCAGGCAATTGTCGGAAAACAGGATGGAGTTGTTGAGAATGAACTATCCGCTTTCCCAGATGGACACTACAGATCTTTATGATGAACAGGGTGAGGCTGTGGGCACCCGGGTAACTCTTGTGATTCCGATTATCTAGCTGTGAAAGGTGATGGAGTTGATCAGCCAGGGTGCAGGTCTTGGGCTTCAAAGCTGTTTCTAAGCGTTTGCTAACGGCTATAACAATTCAAAAAAGTAAATTCAAAATATACGTAACAATTTTACTTATCGTAATATGTAACGTATTGATAAATATTCTCCTGCGTCCTCAAGCCGTTCGCAAACGTTTATACAACGGAAAGTCAGCCGATTGATAGACCGGTATCATCGAATGTTTCAACGGCTCAGGTAAAGCCTCCAACTTCTGTAGTTTTGTCTTCAATTACAATGTGGAAGAGAAACAACCCATTCACCTGGATCGGCCTTTGTGTGGCTTTCATTCCTGTTTTATCTGGCCAGCAACTTTCCTTTCGCCATCTGGGAAATGACCAGGGGATGAACAGCCTGGCATCCTGGAATTGCGCCATTGATCAATATGGTTTTTTTTGGGTAGCTACTACTGATGGCCTGGTGCGGTTTGACGGGAAAGAAACAACTTATTTTTCCCAGCAAAGCCATCCGGAGATGTTGGCCGATCAGATTGGATTTGTTTACTGTGACAGCCGTAATCATGTCTGGGCATGTGCTGATAAAGGTTTAGTGGAAATTGATGATCAAAGGAAAGTCAAGAGACATATGTTTGTTGAAGGCAATCCTTTCATCGATACCCACTTTTGTTTTGAAGCTGGAAATAATACGATCTATGCGCTTACCACCGAGGGAGCATTTGCTTTACAAAAGGATGCGACTGAGTGGAAATCACAACTTTGGTTAGACAGTCTGATCGCAGGTCGCAGATACCGGGACATTCGTCGCTTTGACACCGACCGTTTTCTTTTCGTCATACCTTCAGCTGGTGTGATGCTCATCAATTTAAAAACACAGGTGATGGAAGTATTTTTTCCTGTGGAGGGAGCCTATTGTGCTTCGCGTTTTGATGAGAAAAGTATTTTGATCGGACAAGGTCAAAAATTTAATTTGATTCAGGTTTTTATTGACCACCCAGCCATACTCCATAGTATTAAGCCACCGGATATTTTCAGATCACAAAACCGTCATTCTGAAATTCATTACATCGTCAGAGCGACAGATGGTCATGTGTATCTGACCACTGTCGGAGAAGGGCTTTTCAGACTCGACAGTACGCTCACGGATTATACCCGTTATACGCATGATCCTGCCAATCATACATCCATTGCCACCAATAGCCTGAGATACATCGTGGCTGATTCGTCAGGCAATCTCGTGATCACCTCACTCGATGGAGTCAATTACACCAATGTGAATAATTCAGCTGTCCAGTACATCAACTACCTAAAGCTTGAGGCAGATTTGATAGATGAAAGAGTGATCGGTCTATCCGAAGGAAAGAAAAATGAATTATGGATTTGCACTAAAAGGTATGTGTTTGTGTATAACCTGCACACGAAAACTTCCAGGCGCATCCACATGCCATCAACTCTTCCATTAAAATCAGAAATCATTGCTCCTATTTATGTCGAGCGTGACATCAACAACCTGATGTGGATTGGGTTGAGGAATGAAGGGATTGCCCTATTTGATACAGAGGGCAATTTTAAAAGATTCTTTTCTGCTTCTGATGTTCCTGTCTATGCAAAGTCAATAGAGAATACAAGGATTATCCGGGAAGGACGTGATGGCTATATGTATATAGGCACGCAGAATGGATTGTTCAGAATGAGTCATGCAGACTTCAGTGTGGATACATTCATCAATGAGCAAGGTTTGCAAAATCTGAATCGTGCAAGGATCGTTGATATTATGCCGGTTGAGAATGGCTTATGGGTTTCCTCTTCTCCGCGAGGGGCAGCATGGCGATATTCATTTTTAAATAAAAAACTGGAATGGTTTAACCATAAGAATGGACTTTTAACGGATCGGGTTTATGGACTGACAGGGGATC
>JANMVA010000672.1:0-9066 GCA_031392195.1 Saprospiraceae bacterium
AGCTCGAAAATCTGCGATTATTGATCGTTGGAGGTGGAAATGTATGTTATGAAAAATTGACTGCTGTATCACACAACTCACCTGGGACAAACATTGTATTGGTAGCAAAAAAAATCAGTCCTGAGGTACGAAGCCTGGCAGGTCAATTAACTCATCTGACCCTGCATGAAAGACCGTTTGCACCAGCTGACCTTGATCAGGCTGATATTGTCTTTATTGCTATTAATGACCGGACGATGAGCCACCAGATATATATTCAGGCCAAAAAAAGAAACAGGCTGGTGAATGTGGCTGATACTCCGGATCTCTGTGATTTCTACTTAGGCTCTATTGTCCAAAAGGGTCATTTAAAGCTGGCGATTTCCACCAACGGAAAATCGCCCACGATAGCAAAACGTTTAAGAGAAATGCTTTCTGAAGCTCTGCCGGATACGTTTGATGAAGTATTAGATAATATCCAAATCATTCGAAAACGTATGAAAGGAAATTTTCAGGAAAAAGTCAACCGGTTAAATGAGATTACAAAGGTGTTGGTGGAAAGTCCTGATTCGCTCTAATAAGCTTTGTTGCCTTGAGTGGGAGGGCAACTTATAGGAACAAAACCCGTCGATTTTCAGTTATAATCCCTGGTTGGCATTCTTCATGGAACATTTTTATGTCATAAAGAGAATTCCATTACCTTTGACACACGATGGAGGCTCTTCGTTCAGCGACAATGTTTTATGCCTAAGCCTATTACTCTGACAAGCTGTGCGTTCTTCACTTAAAAACATCAAACATTAACTTTTTTTATAAATGAAACTTTTTGTCGCTAAACTGCCCCAGAACGTCACCTCAGAACGTCTTAAGGCAATGTTTGAAGCTTATGGTAATGTCCTTGACGCCAAAGTGATCACAGACCGTGATACCGGAATGTCAAAATGTTATGGCTTCGTTGAAATGTCCTCCGAAGACGGAGGAAAAGCCGCTATCGAAAACCTCAATGGTGTAGAGATGGAAGGAAAAGAAGTACTGGTCAAAGAATCTGATCCTGCACCACGCAGCAATGATCGTGGCGGTAGTAGAGGTGCACCTAGACCAGGCGGACGTCCCCCATTCAATCCGGGAGGTGGAGGTGGTGACCGCCGTCCAAGTGCCCCACGCAGCAATGATAGCTGGGGGAACGACCGCAGCCGCTCTTCCAATCGCTTCGGTGATGATCGGCCGAAAAAACGGTACGACGATGATTTTGACGACAAACCAAGACGCAAAAGGATATAATCCGATATCCTGCTGATTTAATTTATCAGAAAAATCTATTGGATTTAATGAGGGTGAAGTACAAGCTTCCCCTCATTTTCCTTTTCCCTGCAGGACGATCAGGATCGTATAAAACAGGATCTTGATGTCGAGGCTGATCGACATATTCTCGATATACAGAATATCAAATTTTAAGCGCTGCAACATCTGATCGATATTGCTGGCATAGCCATATTTGACCTGCCCCCAGGAAGTAATACCCGGCCTCACTTTTAGCAAATGTTTATAATGAGGAGCCTGGATCATGATCAGGTCAATAAAATATTTCCGCTCAGGCCTCGGACCTACCAGCGACATTTCCCCGATAAGGACATTCCATAACTGAGGCAATTCATCAAGCCTCCATTTCCGCATCACTGCCCCCCAGGGTGTACATCTCTCATCACCATCATAAGACAGCTGAGGCAAATCTTTCTCAGCATCCGGATACATAGATCTGAACTTAAAGATTGAAAAAGGCTTGCCATTCAATCCAACCCTTTCCTGTGAATAAAATATAGGTCCGGAAGAAGAAAATTTGACACGCAATGCTATGTAAATGAAAACGGGGATCATCACGATCAATCCCACCAGGCTGATCACAATATCTAATGTTCGCTTTACCAGTTTCTCCCAATTGAGCATCAGGCCTTGCCGGATTTCGATCAACACTGCACCATATAGGTAATTCATTTTAACAGTTCCCAGCAGGATATCATACATGTCCGGTATGATCTTTACCAAAACCTGTTCATTGTAATCGAACAACACATCAAGTATTCCCTTGAGCTTGTTATGTTCTGAAGTTTCAATGGCAATGAGGGCCTCTTCGACTTCATATTGCTCAACGACTGCTGCCAGATCTTCCAATCCGCCTAGTTTTGGTAAATGGCCTGCCAATGCTTTTTGTCCATTGACTTCACTTTCAATAAATCCAATCAGCCTGTTGCCAAGACTTTTCTTTCGTGTCCGAATATCCTCATACAAGTCAAATGCTTTTTGATTTCCACCAATAATAATCGTACTGTAGGTAATACGGCCAGACTTCAGTCGCCTGCTGGCCATGGTCAGGATGATCATCCGAACGAGGGCAGTGATGCTGAAATGCAAGAGGAATAATCTGATAAAAGACTGGAAGTAATCCGAGATATCATCAACTTCATCATCCAGGATCAGGGTAAAAAAAATAATGGTGACGCCTGCCAGTGACAAAAAAAATGTTCGCGTCAATGTGGTCAGCCTCGAGAGCCGGTAGATATCCTGATACCTGTCAAAGATCCAGTAAAAAATAATCCAGGCGAGAGGAATGATCACCAGGCCATACCAGAAATTATGATCATCGATGACTCCGTGATCGAATGTTTTACCTTCTGCTTTTGCCCTGAAAAAATAAAAGAACGCCCAGGCTAGCATGGCTGAAACCAGGTCAGCACAGGCATATAAAAACATGTGAAATCTCCGCAGTCTCTTCATCCGCTTAGAGGTGTACGACTTTAATATTGTCCAACTGGATCTTCACTTCAGGCTTTGTAGCACTAGAAGGATAAATTGACTTGAAAAGAATTTTATAGGCAGGCAACCTTGATACTTCAAGCCAATCGGTCAGCTCGATATAAATCATATTCCATGTTTCACTTGGCTTCAGCTGATAAAAATAATTGGAGAATGATTGATTATTAAGTGGAATTCCGAGTAGACCTATTTCCATTGCTGCTTCACTACGATAATGAAATTCAAGGTACACGGGTGTTCCATCTGTTGGCAAATCAACCAGCGACAAAGCATGTGTTACTTCAATAAAATCTGCCTGCTCTGACAACAATATCTCTCCTGAAAATTGTCCTTCAAAGGGTTCTATATCTGATCGTGTAACCTGGGTAATATTGTTTGAATCAATGTTATCTACAAATTCATTGCTGGTTTCGAAATCTGCATTCAGGCTGATCGATACTTCAGGCATATACCGGAATACAGGATTGACATTACTGATATCTCCGGAACTTGTATTCAATGTGGCGACGAAAGGCGTATACATTGGATAAACAATCGCATCATCCAGGATCCCGTTATTCCGGATCCCGGCTCGAAAAGTATAGGTTGTAGTTTCCGAGTCAGTGTAAATAGGGATTTCGGATGGTGACTTGAAAGCTCCTAAAAAATTTACAGGATCATTTACCCAAACCTCAGTGATCTTATGTCGGTCAGTTCCCTGACCAGACGTGGTCACGAGATCGATCGTTTCCATGTTGATCAATGCAGGAATGGGTTCCTCCGGATTGATGATATCGCATGATATCATCACTGAGAGACAGATTAAACCTGCTGCCCACAATCTTGTGTGAAATCTATATCTCATATTGTAATATTTGATCCATGATACGGTGTGCCACTTCGACTGCTTTGGCTCCATCCTCAAAGGTGACACCATTTTGGCTCCGTCCACTTATAGCTGAGTGAAATTCTTTTAATTCTTCTTCAATAGCATTGTGTTTAATGACTTCCGGATTGTCCGCACCGATCCATCGCGCTCCATCCGGAAGATCAATCTTCATGGAAAGCTGGTCAGTTGGTTCATCAGAAAGCAATTTCACAACCTGCACTTCATGGTTGAGAAAATCAATCGCCATATATTGATCGCGTTGAAACAATCGAAGCTTGCGCATCTGTTTCAAACTGATGCGACTAGCCGTGAGATTGACAACTGCTTTATTCTTAAATGTAATTCTGGCATTACATATATCAGCTGATTTTCCTGCCACACCTACACCATTCGCTTCGATATGATCTACATCAGAATCGATCATCGACAATACAATATCAATATCATGGATCATCAGGTCCATCACAACAGGAACATCCATTCCTCTGGGATTGAAAGGAGCAAGACGATGCGCTTCTATAAAAACAGGTTTGTTGAGGCCGAATCGTTGAGCAGCGATGAATGCAGGGTTGTATCGCTCGACGTGCCCCACCCTTCCGATCAGCTTTTTATGATACAACCGATCAGCCAGTGCACGTGATGTTTCCGGACTATCTGTTAATGGCTTTTCGATAAAAATATGCTTGCCCTTTTCAATCATATCCAGTGCAAGCTCATAATGCGTTATCGTCGGAGTGACGATGCAAACAGCATCTATCATCTGTGTTAATTCCTCTAAGGATTCAAAGGCTTTTAGATCGTACTTAGAAGAAATCTCACCAGACCTGGCCTCGTCCGTATCAAAAAATCCTTTGAGTTCAAAACCCGGAATGCGCTGGATGCACTCAATGTGAAAGCGGCCCAGGTGACCTGCACCAATGACACCAATACGAACACGCTTTAAATGGTCACTCATCGTTTTCTTTTGGGATACTCAGATTCAACTTACAGATTTGGTTAGTAAGTCTTATTCTAGATTGATATCATTTCTCTCGCTTTTTCAAGAGCGGTATTGAGACCGGTTGGTTCTGTCCCGCCGGCAGAAGCAAAAAATGGCTGTCCTCCTCCTCCTCCATTTACGGAGCGCGCAAGTTCCTTTATCATATTGCCGGCATGTAATTTTTTAGATGTCACCAGATCTTCACTGATGAAAAGCATTAAAGATGCTTTCTGATCATCACGCGAACCTAACAGCAAAAAAGATCCTTCACCCAATTCCTCACCAATCTGGTAGATGAGCGATTTCATCAATTTCTGATCAGTGATATTGACTTCCGAACTTAAAAATTTAATGCCGTTAGTGGTTACAACTTTTTTCATCAAGCTTTCTTTTACACCGGCTAACTTTCCGATCTCCACACGCTCAATCTGGCTACGCAGCTCTTTTATTTCTGCTTGTAATTCCCGGATAGCCTTCAGGGGATCGGTTGCATTTTTCAATTCCTGTCTGATCGATGACAATTGGGCCAATTGATCATTGATGTAATCTTCTGCAGCTTGTGCTGTTAGGGCTTCTATTCTCCGAACGCCGGCAGCCACTGCTGTTTCACCTGTTATTTTGAAGTACCCAATAGTACCTGTCTGGCTGACATGGCAGCCGCCACAAAGTTCAATTGAGAATGAAGGATCAAATGTGATCATCCTGACTTTATCCCCATACTTCTCTCCAAACAGCATGCGGGCACCTGCCTTCTCGGCAGCTGCAATAGGAAGATTTCTATCCTCTTGTTTTTTAATATTTTCCCTGATCTTCTGATTGACCAATGATTCAATCCGTGCTATTTCCTCAATAGAAACTTTTGCAAAATGAGAAAAGTCAAATCGCAAATATTCATCATTGACTAAAGATCCCTTTTGCTGCACATGATCTCCCAATACTTCACGCAGAGCGGCATGTAACAAATGAGTAGCTGAGTGATTATTCTCAATCAGTCTCCTTCGTTTGGCGTCAACTCGGGTAGCAACGGAAACTGTTTTATCTACAGGCAATCGTTTCGTGATGTGGATGGGAAGATCATTTTCTTTGATCATTTCCGCCACTTCAATTTTCTCTTCTCCGAATACTAATTGTCCGGTATCGCCTACTTGTCCGCCACCCTCAGGATAAAAGCTCGTCCTATCCAGTACTAATTGATACTGAACACCATCCCTGTCCTCAATCTGACGATACCTGATCAATCGCGCATCCTGAATGACATCTGCATCATATCCTTCAAAAACAGGAACTTCTTTAGAAGCATTTATTTCGATCCAATCACCGGTTGTTTTTGCTGCATCAGATCGCGATCGTTTTTTTTGTACCTGAAGCGCATTTTCAAAACCTGTTTCATCAAGGCTCCAGCCACGTTCTGATGCCATCAGTCTGGTCAAATCGACAGGAAATCCATACGTATCATACATCTCAAATGCATCTTTTCCCGAGATCTCGTTTTTAGAAATTTTCAGGGATTCAAATCGTTTGATCCCGGCTTCAAGTGTGCGGAGAAATGAAATCTCCTCCTGTTCAATCACGCGGATGATAAAGTCCTTTTGCTCTTTAAATCCCGGAAAAGTGTCATCAAAAAATTCAACAAGTAAAGGCACTAACCTATACATTAACGGCTCCTTCGTTTTTAAAAATGTATAGTAATACCGGACTGCTCTTCTCAATATTCTCCGCAATACATATCCTGCACCTGTATTCGATGGAAGCTCTCCATCAGCAATTCCAAAACTGACAGCTCTCACGTGATCTGCGATGACACGCATAGCTACATCAGACATAATTTGACCTGAATAATCGTTCCGATAGGCAATTCCGGTAGCTTGTTCAAGAAAATAAATCAACGGCGCAAAAACATCTGTATCGTAGTTGGAAGTTTTACCCTGGATGACACGTACAAGTCGTTCGAAACCCATACCGGTGTCAACATGTTTGGCAGGCAAGGGCTCAAGAGATGAATCAGCCTTTCGGTTATATTGAATGAAGACGAGATTCCAGATTTCCATCACATTTGGATGGTCCGCATTTACCAGGTCTTTCCCGGGAACCAGAGCAATTTCCTCATCACTTCTCAGGTCAACATGGATTTCGGAGCAAGGGCCACATGGGCCGGTGTCACCCATTTCCCAAAAATTATCCTTTTTTCCAAACGAGAGGATCCGGTCCGGCGAAATCCATTGCTTCCAGAATTCCCTCGCTTCATTATCCTCTGGTAACTTGTCTTTTTCGTCACCTCCAAAAACACTTACATAAATACGATCAGTGGGCAGATTCAACCTGTCCTTGAGCAATTCCCAGGCCCATGCTATGGCCTCCTTCTTGAAATAATCGCCAAAAGACCAGTTGCCCAGCATCTCGAACATCGTATGATGATACCCATCACGGCCTACTTCCTCGAGGTCATTATGTTTTCCGCTGACTCTCAGGCACTTCTGCGTATCGGCAATTCTTTTATGGAGGATTGGTTTATTGCCAAGGAAGTAATCTTTGAAGGGATTCATTCCTGCGTTTGTAAACATCAGGGTTGGGTCATCCTTATTTACAATGGGAGCAGACATTGTAATTATATGAGACTTTTCTTCAAAAAAATTCAGAAAAATTTGACGTATTTCTTTGGCAGTTTTAGCCATATAGTTTTTGAATTGTGGTATTTACAAATTAAGTTAATTTATTATATGTCTTATCCCCTGAGTGCGAGTATATATTGCAGGTAGAATTCATATATAATAAATCGTAAAATATTTTGTAAACAGATAGTCAGTAATTACCTTCGCCAGCGATCCCATCCGTATCTGTTACGGCAAACGCTTATTTCAGGCGCCGTCAAAAATACTCAAATAGCATTATCCATGGCTGGCAAGAAGTACGTATATAACGAATCAACTCTCTCATTTGAGGAGTACAGGACACCGGGAAAGTTCAGATTATTGACCCTTTTTGGTTACCTGTGCGCTACGGTGATGACTTCTGCCCTGTTCTTCTTTCTACATAATACTTACTTTCCAACCCAGAACGAGCTTGCCCTGATACGTGAGCTTGATCAGATGAAATACCAATACGCTTCCCTTAATGATCAGTTGGACAACCTTTCCTCCGATTTGAATTCAGTTCAGGAAAGAGATGCCGGTATCCACCGCTTCATGCTAGGAATGGAGCCAATCGATGAATCCGTTTGGAATGGTGGTACAGGTGGTAGCGATAAATATGCGAGCCTTGTGAAATACCCTCACACCGGAGAGATTCTGGAAGAGACAAAAGCAAAGGTTGACAAGCTGATGTTGCAATTGAAAGTCCAGAAAAGCTCATTAGATACCATCCTCAATATTGCTAAAGACAGGGCTGACATGATTGCCAGCATCCCCAGCATCAAACCTGTAAGGATTGATCTATTGAAGAAAAACCTGAATGCGATGTCAGGATTTGGGATCCGCATCCATCCTGTTCACAAAGTGGACCGCATGCATACAGGCATAGATTTTACTGCTCCTTATGGTACACCTATTCAAGCTACTGGCAATGGAGTAGTGATAAAAGCCGATCACGGCCGTGTGGGTTATGGAAATCATGTCATCATTGATCATGGATATGGCTACTCTACTTTATATGGTCACATGATGTCCATTTCGGTGAAAGAAGGAGATGAGATCACTAAAGGTCAAACCATCGGGAAAGTTGGAAACACAGGCACCTCAACCGCACCGCACCTGCACTACGAAGTTCGTCTCAAAGGCAATCCGGTTGATCCAATTATCTATTGCATGGATGATCTGACACCAGACGAATATCAAAGCCTGGTCGAAAGAGCTAAGCTCGAAAATCAGTCTTTCGACTAATCTTTCCATTTCACTTTTGAATTCCTGGATGTCCTGATGTCTTCAGCCCTACATCTGGATGATCACTACTCCCTATTTACGTCTTTCTGGACTAGTCTAGGCGGGAGACTATTATGGTCACCTGAGGCTCAATCTTTCCTCTAACTATCAAGATGGAAAAGCTTAATTTAGAAGCACTAATGATGTTTTGATATATATATTTCCTATATTTCAGAATCCAATCAACGGGAATGAAATCCATTGAAACCCAAAATCTAGATAAACTTTATTATACCATTGGTGAGGTTGCCGATATGTTTGAAGTATCGAGGTCTTTACTTCGATATTGGGAAAATGAATTTTCGTTCTTGACTCCCCGGAAGAACAGGAAAGGTGACAGGCTCTTTACCAAAGAAAATATTCAACAGATCCAGATCATTTACAACCTGGTGAAAGTCCGTGGATTTACGCTTGAAGGAGCCAAGCAGGAATTAAAAAAAGAAAAGACTACACTGACAGAGCAATATTCGCTGGTCGACAGAATGAAAGCGATCCATGGCAAACTAAAGGACCTG
>JANMVA010000021.1:0-3031 GCA_031392195.1 Saprospiraceae bacterium
TGATCTGACCGGACATTACACCGGACAATTGTACGTGTATCATACATTGTCCAAGGTGGAAGGCGGAGGGGTCATCAAGTCCCTTTTTGGAAAAAAGAAATCCGACTGGACCGGCTGGAAAGGAAGGATCAATGCCGCCCAGATCAGTGAGATTTTGAAAAAACATCCGGTCAATCATAAAAATGATCTCTTCTTTTTATGCGGACCCGGCGATTTGATTGTTAAGACAGAAGAAACCCTGATCTCCCTCGGGGTTGAAAAGGATCATATTAAAACAGAGTTTTTTTCCACTCCATCCGAAATTCCAACTTCAGAAATTAGTCCATCCATGTCTAAAGCTCCTGTTCAGTCTTCACTCGTGATGGTCCACCTCCGCGGCCAGAAAATTGAAGCCCAGGTGACCAATGAGACAATCCTCGACACATTGTTAGCGCTTGGCTATGATGCACCTTATTCATGTCACAGTGGAGCTTGTGCTACATGCATGGCGAAAGTGATACAGGGCGAAGTCGAAATGGATGCGTGCTTTGCGCTTAGTGACAAGGAAGTGGAGAATGGATATATTTTATCATGCCAGGCACATCCACTGACGCCGATCGTAGAGATCACCTATGATGAATAAATAATGATCATGGCCTGACCTTTGCTTTTTCCTCACACATGGTAGGCTTAAAATCTCTAATCACTTTTTGATAGTAGGCCTCATACTGTGGCAGAATGATACTGATATCAAATCGTTTGGCCTGCTCCAAAGCATTCTGCCTGAATTTGGCCAGCATGTCGGGATTCTGCAAGAGCATCAAAGCATTCTCAGCCATTGTCTCTACATCACCGATATTGGCTAAAAATCCGGTGACACCCTGCACATTCACTTCGGGCAGACCACCGGCATTTGAGGAAATAACCGGCACTTCGCAAGCCATAGCCTCCAGAGCAGCCAGGCCAAAGCTTTCATTGGACGAAGGGATGAGAAAAAGATCAGCCACCGCCAGTACTTCTTCGATCGCATCCTGTTTTCCCAAAAAGCGAACATGCTCGTAGATCCCCATTTCCCTGCACAATCGCTCGAGTTTAGGACGCTCGGGTCCGTCACCAACTAATAACAGTTTGGCGGGTATTTGCTTCTGGACTATATCAAAGGTGTAAATCGCATCTTCGATCCTTTTCACTTTCCTGAAATTACTGGTGTGCACCAGGATTTTTTCTCCGGCGGGGGCAATAGCCATTCTGAAGTGCTCTTTGTTTGTCCTGCTGAAGCGGGAGAAATCGATAAAATTGTAGATCACCTCTATATCCTGGTTGATCCGAAGCTGCTCGCAGGTCTGCTGCTTGAGATGTTTCGAAACAGCTGTGACCCCATCACTTTGGTTGATACTAAATGCAACAACCGGGGCGAATGATCTGTCGCTACCAACCAGCGTGACATCTGTACCATGCAATGTGGTCACTACAGGAAGGTGAATATCTTCAGAAGCAAGTATCTGCTTTGCCAGGTAAGCTACTGTGGCATGTGGTATGGCATAATGTACGTGAAGCAAGTCCAGTTTTTCATATTTCACTACATCCACCAATTTGCTGGTCAGTGTCGTATCATAAGGCGGGTAATCAAAGAGCGGATATTCTTCCGTATTGACCTCATGAAAAAATACATTTTCACGGAAATGGGTAAGCCTGGCCGGACGCCTGTAGGTGATAAAATGAATTTGATGACCTTTGGCAGCTAAAGCAAGGCCCAACTCTGTTGCAACTACCCCACTACCACCATAAGTCGGGTAACAAACAATACCAATTCGCATGAGTTTTTGTCTTGATGAAGGGATTAGAAGGCAATTTCGGTCATAAACCGGTGCAAAACAATATAATTCTGAAAACTGTTGTCAGATCATCACTGAATTAAATTCGGCTTAATTATCTTTTCAAGACTATTGTGAGCAAATACAGCATCAGCGACCTTGCGCAAATGACAGGAATCAAACCACATACGCTACGGACGTGGGAGAAACGCTATGGCCTGTTCAGCCCACAACGGACTGAAACCAATATCCGGTACTATGCGGAAGAGGATTTGCGTATGCTGAAGCTGGTCAGTCAACTCAGTGATCAGGGCGTACGAATCTCAAGGATTGCGGAGATGACGTTTGAGGAAATGGAGAAGGAATGTACCCATATCACCAACTGGACAAAAAATCTGGAAGAAAAACTTCATACCAGTTTGATCACACTGGATATGACGTCAATGGAAGAAGTGCTGGATAGAGCTATCACGCAATACGGTTTTGAATCAACGCTGTTGAATCTCATTGTTCCCTTCCTTCATAAAATGGAATTGTTGTGGCTGGGAGAAAATATAGAAGAAGGTAACGAAGCCTGCTTTCAGGAATTGATCAAACGAAAAACGCTCCGTGAAATCGATACCCTGCCGCATCATTATTCCGGTCCGAAGGTTTTGATGTTTTTGCCGCAGGGAAACCGGCAGGAATTAAATCATTTGTTCATGCATTATTTTCTTCGGCAGCAGGGATTATGTGTGACGGATATGGGTGCGGACATCAGTATCGATTGTGCGCAAGACCTGGGCGACGCTCGAAAAGCTGATGAGCGCCGGCGAGCGCAAGCAGCGCATCATCGCCAGCATCATCGAGGACTTCAGTCTCAAGCCGCGGCTGAACAACGACCGCGGCACCGCCATCGTGGTAGCCGCCTCGATCTACGACGCCTGCCACTACTACCGCCTCTTCCGGAACACGAACTTCGGCCAGTACTGCGGGATCGTCACCTCCTACGAGCCGAACCACAACGCCATCTCGCGCGAGCCGCCGAACAGCGACGAGCGCTACAAGTTCGACACCTATACTCAGCACGTCCTGAAGTACGGCCAGACCACGAAGCTGTACGAGGACGAGGCCAAGCGCCGCTTCATCGAGGAGCCAGCGAACCTGAAGCTGTTGATCGTGGTGAGCAAGCTGCTCACCGGTTTCGACGCACCGAGCTGCACCTACATCTATCTCGACAACGAGCTGCGCGACCACAA
>JANMVA010000112.1:0-2950 GCA_031392195.1 Saprospiraceae bacterium
GCTTGTATTCGTTTGCGCAGATCTTTAAGGTCTGCATCTGATATGCTTACTTGAAAAGGACGGATGTCCTCTGGGACTTTTCGATCCGTATATGAAGTGCCTTGTGCACCTGCGATTGTACCGGAGATAGCCAGTGCTCCACTGATTACGGTACTTGAAATAATGTTCTTTGTTTTTTTCATTGTTTAAAGTTTTAAAATTGTTTGAGTAAAAGTATTCGTGCAGTATGCATGCTCCAATCACCAATGAGGTTGAGCGGACTAAATTGTTCTTAGGCCAGACAATTTTATGCTTGAAGACTTGAGGCTAATCTGAAAAGATTTATTTCTTCACAAAGGCATAAAGAACACGAAGAAGATTTGACTATACTCCTTTAGCAAGAAGTGATGAACTGGCAGTATTCGGCAACCGAAATTTTGCCATAGTTCAAGCCCAGAAATGTTTCACTCACCACGAAATATCGCGATACGAATAAATTCACCACGAAATAAAATGGGACTTCAGTTTAATCCGGCAGGCCGTAGAAAGTTTTTCCTCAAAATCAATATAAATGATTTGCAAGCTCCTACTTGCTTTTATCTGCACTACCTGTTGGTGGAATGATTTCAAACTGATATCTTTCATGAATTGGTTCTTTTATTGATGGATCTTAATAAAGGAAAGTATGATTAAGTTACTGACATCAATATTCCTGTTTCTTTCTGCCGCAACGTTTGCCCAGGTGATTTCTCCCGGGGAAGCAAAAACGCTGGCTGGCACACTAGCTGACAGCAAGCCTGATACCGCACAGATCAATACCCTTCTGAAACTTGCAAAATATCACGTGTTCAAACCCGGAGAAAACCAGATTGATCTGGATAGCGCAGCACATTTTATCAAAATAGCAGGGGAGGTCAATACTGTTTTAAGGTCGAATTGGGCCAATGGATATATTCTGTTGATCAGTTCTTATTTGCAGAAAGAAAGTGGACAGCGGGATCAGGCCAGGGAATCAGTTGATAGTGCTACGTCAATACTCAAAAATGAAGTTGACAAGAATCTCGCGGGTGAAGCCTACATGGAACTGGCAAGTTATTATGACTACAATGACTCCGATTTGTTATCACAGCGTATCGACCTGGTCAGATTAGCCGTGAATAGTTATGACCAATCGGGGAACATTCAGCAAAAAGCAGCTAGCCTGCAAATGCTCGGGGACCTCTTTAATATTAATGATAGCAAGTTTTTGGCACTTCAGTATTTGCAGGAATCGCTAAATGCATACAATTCCATTGACTACAAACAAGTACAGGGTATATACTGCCTGATGGGATTTATTTATTCCAAGCTGCGTGAATTTCGTCGGGCACTAGATTATGAACTGCTTGCTCTAAAGACGGCGGAATCGGTAGGTGATAGTTCTATGCAGCTATGCCAGATCTATAATTACCTCGGCGAAATACAAATGGGCCTGAGCGAAAAGATGAAGGGCATTTATTATTATGAAAAGGCCCTGGAGGTCGCCCTTCAGCATCATGACGGTTTTGCGATTTACCTCGCCAGCGTGAATATTGCTAACGCCTGGAACTCGTTGAATAAGCCTTACAAAGCATTAGATATAATGAAAAGCATTAGCGCGGATTATGAAAAGCCAAAGAATTACAATCTTGATTTCAATATTGCCAGGTGCTATATCGGCAGCTATTGTCTGCTAAAGCAATTTGAAAAAGCTAGGCCATATGCCAACCAATTACTCCATATGGTCAATACCCTTAACATGAGCGATCATTCGAGTATCAGCACTTACACTGTCGCGATCAGGTTCTTCATCCTGGCTGGCGAAGTTGAGGAAGCTAATAGATATTTGGATAAGCACAATAATCTTGCTATAAAGCTGAATGATTATTACTATTTAGCCGCTAACCAAAAGCTACGCTTCATGCTGGATACTACTCGGCATCATTACAAAGCCGCAGTGACACATCTACTCGAGTCCAGCCGCTGGAACGATTCCCTTTCCATTGAAACGAAAAGCAGACAGATCGAGGAACTTCAAGTGCAGTATGAAACCGACAAAAAAGAGAATGCCATCGCATCAAAGGATAAGGATATCAAGCTACTCACTAAGCAATCGGAACTCCAGCAATCCAGAATTGAAAGGGGTAGATTAATTCGCAACTTTATGACTGCAGGGGCGGGGCTATT
Organism: Saprospiraceae bacterium; assembly: GCA_031392195.1. Lineage (GTDB taxonomy): Bacteria > Bacteroidota > Bacteroidia > Chitinophagales > Saprospiraceae > Opimibacter. The sequence continues at coordinate 2,185 of JANMVA010000112.1, forward strand.
GCTACTTATACTCGGTCTCGTGTACAGAGAATATAGCAGCAAGAAAAAAATGAACCGGGTATTAAGCAATCAACGTGCACAAATCAATGAACAAAATATTTCACTGCAGAACATGGTCAGTGAACAGGAAAAACTGATCGTCGAAAAGGAATGGCTGTTAAAAGAGATCCATCACCGCGTAAAAAATAACCTGCAAATCGTAATGAGCCTGCTCAACTCCCAGTCGGCTTATATTGATAATGAACCTGCGCTCACTGCCATTCATGATAGTCAGCATCGGGTGCACGCCATGTCTCTTATTCATCAAAAGCTATACAATACAGAAAATCTTTCCGCTATAAGTATGTCTTCGTACATCCGTGAATTGGTATCTTATTTACGAGATTCTTTTGATTCAGGGCCACGCATCCGTTTTGAGTTTGACATAACACCTCTTGAGCTGGATGTCAGTCAGGCGGTTCCCCTTGGCCTGATATTGAACGAAGCAATTACGAATTCTTTAAAATATGCATTTCCAAATGGCAGAGATGGGACTATCTCCATTTCACTGTCAACTGCCACTCCACATCTTTACTTACTTAGCATCTCGGACAATGGAATTGGAATGCCATCGCAGCTGAATAATAATAAACCAGGTTCACTTGGTATGAGTTTGATGGCGGGACTAAGTGAAGACCTTGATGGGAATTTTACTATCGAAACGCATAATGGTACAACTATAAGAATAACGTTTGTCCATGAATCAAGTGTTAAGGGGCCAGGTCAG
>JANMVA010000253.1:0-1847 GCA_031392195.1 Saprospiraceae bacterium
AACCAGCCTACTTTCAAACAACCAACAACCTTTCCAGTTTCCTAAAACCTTCAACCTCCTACCTCTCTTGGGTCTCCTTTCAGATAAACACCAAAGACTTTTTTAAACGCAGCCGATGTCTTACGACCTGCCTTTCCATCCGGCAATAAATAAATACCCGGCAATGTATTGAGATAGTGTTGCAATTCTTCCGCATGAGGATTATAATTAACCGGATCAAACCTGACGAGGTTGAGATATTCTTTGTCCTTGAGCGTATCGGATTGAAACTGGATCAGACCCTTTTCAGCCATGCGTCGAAGCAAAACGATTGCCCCGATTTGTTTTGAAACTGCAGTGGGACTGAACGCCCCATCTGCCACGTACTTTCCTTTGGTGTAATGATTACTGCCCGACCACAGATAAGGAGAAAATATTTTGTGCTTTCGGTACCCAAAACCATTATACAATTCGATCCGGTATAATATCTCCGGGATCAGCCATGAAGTATGTGTATGAAATTTTTTATGCTTCATCGCATCGATGGCACTTTCGGTAAATGTAAACGGAGGAATTCCTTCGATCGGCCTCCCTTTAGGCACCTGCACTGTCCGTGCATTCAACGGATCACCGTTATGCATGTGGGCATTGAAGTTTAAACCTGATTCCATATTATGCAAAACCGCCACTACAAACCATGGAACATCTGTGGCTGCTTCGATCATATTATAGCTCGCCATATTGACCTCAATCTTTTTCACGATCATTTCGATCTCCTCCAGCCTGTGCTCGTGAATGGCACAAGAATCAAACATCGTCTGATATTCTTCTCTGAGCTTGTTGGTTAGTGCCGGCATATGATTTATAATTTTAGTGATTCACAATTCAATTACAAGCTGGTCAGCCTGTTTTCCTTCCTGAGCTCTCTTACAATCCCTTCTTTGATAAGATGTATACTGATATCGATTTGCTGATAATTAGATTTCAACAACACATAATTGACAATATTGGTGATCGAACCACCACTCAATTCAGTCTTACTGATCTCGTTAAAATTTTCTTCCGTGATGTGATTTTCTGAAATCTCGGATATGAGCTTCTTCCAGATCAATCGTCGCTCTTCTTTGTCCGGTAACGGAAACTCAGTGATGATCTGGAACCTCCGTAAAAAAGCTGCATCTATATTCTCTTTTAAATTGGTCGAAAGAATAATGATGCCGGAATAATCTTCAATCCGCTGCAGCAAATACGCCACTTCCTGGTTGGCATACCGATCATTGGAGGAATTAACCGAAGTTCGTTTTCCAAATAATGCATCCCCTTCATCAAAAAAGAGGATCCATTGCTTATGCTCCGCTACTTCAAATATTTTGGCAAGGTTCTTTTCGGTTTCACCGATATATTTGGATACGATTTGGGACAGGTCAATCCTGTAAACCTGCTTTTTTAATTCCATTCCAAGGATCATCGCCGTTTGCGTTTTACCTGTACCCGACTTTCCATGAAACAGGATCTTCAATCCGGATTTTACTCGCCTGGAAAATGGATGTTGACGCTTGGTGGCATCCGTTTGAAAAAATTCCCAATGTTTGATTTCTTCGATGCTATCCAGCACATGTGTTGTCAATACCAGGTCATTGAGTAATAATGATGAAGTGATAAAACCACCTAATGACAAATTCGTCAGGCGGTTTTCATAGATGATGGATTCATGCTGAAACTGATTGCGGAAATAAGTCGTAAACATCAGTCTTCCGGAAAGAAACGGCTCACCAGGCAATGCCTGCTCAATTGTCAAATATGCTTCGGGATGAGATAAGTAAGCATGAATATTTTTAATGAAAGCAATGCGCTGTTCTGCATCATTG
>JANMVA010000267.1:0-6739 GCA_031392195.1 Saprospiraceae bacterium
GGAGTCACCATCGAAATGCAGGCGAAGAGTCATAACGAAGTCGCTGCTGCACACAGCAAATCATAATTCTGTTACTTTTTTTCCGGAAAAAAGTAACCAAAAACCTCGTCGCTCTAAAAACCTCGCCTTCGCTTTCAGGCATTTGTTAGTCACCGGGCTGGCTTGCGCGCTTATTCGTTTTTCAAGTCAATTTCTTTTCGGAGGCTGGCTGCCAATTGAAACATGTTTGCAACTGAAATTGTCACTTGTTCACTCGGACAGTTTAGAGCGACTGGATTTCACTGCCCGAAATGAAAATCTAAATTCATTTGTAAGCGCAAAGTTGAAAGTCTGAGCGAAGACATTTGTTCCTAATTTTCCAATTCGACAGGAAATGACTGCGGCTCAAAATTGTTCGACCACTACAAAGGCCGGTTTTTTTCTATTTCCGGAAAAAAAACGGGTAAGTGAAAAACGAATAGGCGGGCAAGCATACCCGGTACCAAACAAATGCTCGTCTGCGAAGGGAAGTTTTTTGAGTCGCTAGACTTTTTGGTTACTTTTTTGGCAATGAAAAAAGTAACAAAGCCTTGTGAGAAAAAAAGTCTTGTGAGAAAGTGTATATAGTTACTTTTTGGGCAAGCAAAAAGTAACAATCATTTGTAAGTAGAAGTAGTGATCCTTCAACGGTTGATAAAAATTTAATTAAAGAGGTGACTTCGGTCACCTCTTTTTCTTAATCCTGTGCTTTGTCTAATGTAAATCCGAATGTGGATCCTTTGCCCGGCGTACTCCGCACATTAACAGTCTGATTGTGGGCTTCGAGGATGTGCTTAACGATAGATAATCCCAGGCCCGATCCGCCCGATTCCCTGCTCCTGCTTTTATCCACACGATAAAACCTGTCGAAGAGATGGTTGAGATGCTTTTCTTCGATACCGATTCCATTATCGGATATCTCCACCAGGATCTGTCTGTCCATCACATAAAAGCTAACTTTCGTGGTTCCATTTTGATTTCCGTACTTGATCGAATTGAGCAACAGATTAGTGAGTACTTGTCGGATACCTTCACGGTCTGCAAGCACAGCAAATGATTTATCCGCACCTTCCTTAAACAGCAGCGTAACATTGCGCTGACGGGCATTAACTTCCAGATCATTGAAAACTTCGCGTGCCAAAGATTTAATGTCAAACTTCTGAATATCGAGGATGAGGTCTTCGGATTCCAGCTTACTGATCTCTTCCAGGTCCTGGACAATGGTCAATAACCTGTCAACATTTGAAGCGGCTCTTTCGAGGTACCGCATATTGACATTCTCATCATAGATCCCACCGTCGATCAGAGTGTAGATGTACCCCTGGATGGAAAAGATAGGTGTCTTTAATTCGTGTGAAACATTGCCGATAAAACGCCGGCGATAAGCCTCGAGTGTTTTCAATGTCTCGATCTCGTTTTGCTGTGTTTCTGCCCATTGCTGTACTTCCTGCTCAACGCCATCTAACAATGGTTCCGCGCTTTTCTGCAAGGCCTTCTTATCAGGAACTGAAGTCTTAGACTTGCGAATGATTTTATAGATCAGCTTGATCCGACGGTAGATGAAGCGCTCCAGAATAAACTGGATCGCAAAGAAGAAAAACAATCCGATCGAAGCAATTAGCAATACCCCTGTTCTCCATGGAAAATTAAAGTCAAGCACATTGTCTCCGATCCAGATCGCAAGTGCGACGAATAAGGTCATAGCTAAAGCGCCATACAATGAAATCGTGCGAAGGCTGATATTCTTAAACATATTCTTTATCTCAGTGAATCAGTTCTGGTTTTGACAAGTCCAAGGACCGTTTTCATTTTCTTTGTGTCTGATTCTAAAAGCAGGATCTCACGACGAATCTCTTCTTCTGATAACTGGTAGTGCTCAGATAATTTTTTCCAATAAACCGTCTTAAACGAATCCTGCTCAATCCCTGTCAGGGTGGGTAGTATAATTTCTGCCAGATGAAGATCCAACATGAGGTTAACTAACTCTTCTTCCTTCAAAGTTGATTTTTCTTCTTTGGGAGGCGGGGAACATGAAAATAACCCCAGGATGAGGATCAGGAGAAAAAAGGATTTAGAGACCATTATTGAAATTGCTTGGGAAAATGAAAACCGATCAACCCGGCGTGCTCAGGTTTGAATTTTTTCCAACTCGTGATGATCGACTGGGCATGGACAATACCGCATGTTGGAACATTATCAATATGAACACCGGAAATAGAATTCGCTACCCAGGTAAACGTAGGATTGTGGCCAAACAGATATATAAAGTGTGCTGTATCCGGAGCACCATGGATCACTTCATACACTTCATCTGAGGATGCTTCATACAGATCATCATTGACGATGAATTTGTCTTTGGGAAGCTTGAATTCCTTATTAAATATTTCAGCAGTCGTTTTGGCCCTTTTGGCACCTGATGTGATGATGAGGTCAGGGATCAGGCCCATTTTGTGCATTTTCACTGCCATCATCGGGGCATCATTCAATCCCCGCTGATCCAGGGGTCGATCGAAATCCTTCAATCCGGGATGGTCCCAATTGGACTTGGCGTGGCGGACAAAACAAACATCTTTTACTTCCATATGGGCAGCTTACCTTAGCAAATTTATGTGTCCTCAAGGGGAATTGAGCATTTAAATTTCAACTTGATGTTGCACTTCAGAAATAAAGACCAGAGATCAGGAATCGGATGAGAGTTCACCTCTATGATATCGAAAATCAAATAGACAACAACCTGCTCGAGGAGAGCCAGGAACTGATCAAGAATACCCAGGAATATGATATCACCCGGATCGAGCCTGAATATTACCACTGTATAGCCCGTCAGCCTGAGTATCATGTGGAGATAAAGCTGAATGATGATGGATTAGCCATTCCAAAGTGTCATTGTGCGGTTTTTAAAAAACAGAAGTATTGCAAGCATGCGATCGCTGCCTTATTGTTGCTGAGAGATTTTGTACAGCGTGGTAGAAAGGTTAAGAAGCGGACGAATAAAGACACACTTGATGAAGTGCTTCGTAAATTGAGTGTAACGGAATTGAAATCATTCTTATCAGAATATGCAATGTCTCATTCCGGATTAAGGGCTGAGATATTGTCTAACTATCTATACCGGACGAAGAGACCTGACTATCACAGTCTTTTCAATGATGTGGCACCTTTGGATAAATTTGGCCAGATCCGGCTCAACAGGAATAATATCAAAACTGTAAGGGCCATCAGTTCTTCCCTTTTGCGGCGCACCCAGGAATTATTGAAAGAAAAAGCTTTACCAGAAGCCTTTTTAATCCTGGAAGCCGTGCTGGTACATCTTCACCGCATCTGGATGAAGACTACTCAGTTCCAGGATCAACTCAATACTGAACTGAAACTTACATACAGGCTTTTTGAAGCTTTGTGTTTGCAACCGATGGCGCCACGTCTTCAACAAAGAGCGATCAATCTTGCTTTGGAAATCTGTAGCCGCGATGGCTATCACATTCCTGCAGGTTCCAAGCCATTGATCCAGATCACGGAAGAATTTATCCTGGAAGAAAAATTAAAGAAAGAAGCATTTGCAATTGCAGAGAAGAAGAGTATAACCGATCCTGTCAATCGCACCCGCTGGACTGCTTTACTGATCCACTGGAAACGGATGTGGTCCTTAAAAACAAACATCAGTAAGATCCTGAAAGAAAATGAAAAGATGATCCCCGATGTCATTAGAGACCTTTTCCATGCCGGTCAATACGATGATGTATTGGTGGCCATTTCAGCTATTGAAAAACAGAAATACGATGCAGGTGTATTGAAGAATATGCTTTTATCGGGTATGCGCGCTGCACATCTCACAGGTGCGAAGGACTCTGTGGTGTCCTTTGCATATGAACTGGCACTGCATCATCTGGATCAGGATTCTTGGGAGATGCTTCATGAAATTGATAGACCAAAAGCGAAAAGAGTATTGGATTCGGTGGAAGATTTGTATACACCAGGTTCTGATGAAGCAGCTGATAAGCTTTTGCTGTATAGCTGGCGAATCTCAGGTGGATATGAACAAATCATCTCGAGATTAAAAGCAATCGGGATCATCGACCATGTGATGGAATTCGATTATTACCTGAAAGATGCATTCCCGAATGAATTAGCCACCCTCTATGCTGAGCATATTGTAAATATCCGTGAGACTTATGGCGGAGTGATGGCAAGACAGAAACTGAATAATATCTTTAGCCACCTAAAATCAATCGGGATGACTGACCCGGTGGCAGCAAAACTGAAAAAAATGGAAAGCCAGGGAAAAGGCGTAGAATCATCATCCAACCATACGATCAAAGGATTTGTCTTTGACCTGGATGGCGTCATCGTGGATACAGCGGTTCATCATTTCCAGTCGTGGAAAAAAATCCTGAAAGAGCTTGGCGCTGACATCACCGAAGAGGATGATCATCATACACGTGGTGCAGGCCGGATGGAATCACTGGAATACTTATTGAACCAATACAACATCAAACTTACAGGCGAAGAAAAACTGCATTGGGCAGCAAAAAAGAATGATGTATATGTCGATGCGATTAATTCTATTTCACCGGCCGATTTATTGCCGGGTGCTTTAGATTTTCTTGATGCATCGAGAGCAGCCGGTTTATCACTGGCATTGGGATCAGCCAGCAAAAATGCAAGAGCTGTTTTATCAAAACTGGATGTCGCTGACAGATTCGATGCGATCCTGGATGGAAATGATGCGAAAGCCTCCAAGCCCGATCCGGAGATTTTTATTAAAGCGTGTGCAGCATTAGGATTGCAGCCTCATGAGGTGGTGGTGTTTGAAGATGCACCAAAAGGTGTGCAGGCTGCTCTGTCTGCCGGTTGTAAAGCTGTAGGTATCGGCGAAGACAATAATCTGTCAGCAGCCCACATCGTCATCAAGGGATTACATGCTTCGAATCCCGCACAAATCATTGAACAACTATCATGAAGAATTATATAAAACATCATCCCTGGCATATCATTGAAGATGGATTTGATCCCTCCTTGCACCAGGTCAGCGAAAGCCTTTTTAGTCTCGGGAATGGACGATTTGGCATCAGGGGTAATTTCGAAGAAGATTATTCCGGACACTCCCTCAGTGGTTCTTATTTCGCAGGCGTTTATTATCCCGATCTCACGCGTGTTGGCTGGTGGAAAAACGGATACCCGGAATATTTCGCCAAAGTGCTGAATGCTGTCAACTGGATAGGTGTACGCATTTTTATTAATGACACACCACTGGATCTTGCTAAAACGGCTGTTTCAAATTTTAGCCGGACATTGGATATGGAGTCCGGTATTCTCTATCGCCGATTTGAAGTAAAAGATTCAAATGTTGGTCATCTCACATTTCAATTTGAGCGCTTCTGCAGCATGGCACAACAGGATACAGCTGCGGTCAGGATCTACATTACATCATCGGGCTTTTCAGGAAAAATAAAACTCGAACCCTATCTCAATTTTGATGTCCGCAATGAGGATGCTAATTATGGTGATCAGTTCTGGATCAGGGTAAGCGAAAGCGAAAATACAGATGCCTGTATGGTTTCGGCCATCACTAAAAAGACTGGTTTTACTGTCTGTTCCTTCATGCATACTAAGCTTCATAAGAACAGGACTATTATCGAAAAATCATCTGCATCAGTGACCAATATGCGATCAGGTCGCATCTATGAAACTACGATTGGAGATGGTGATGAAATTGTTTTGGACAAGATCGTGGTGAATCTCAGCAGCCTTAACGTTCCCGCAGAAAATCAACCGGAAGAAGGAAGGATACAACTTCGGGAGCAGGTGATGCACGGATACGATGCCATGAAGCTTATGCATATCAGTGCATGGAAAAAGATCTGGGATGGTGCCGATATTGTCATCGATGGTGATATATCAGCTCAGCAAGGGATTCGTTTCAATATTTTTCATCTCTGGCAGACATATACAGGTGATGATCCGCGATTGAATATTGGCCCGAAAGGATTTACCGGTGAAAAATATGGTGGAAGTACTTATTGGGATACGGAAGCTTATTGCATTCCTTTTTATTTGAGCTCTTCGGATCCGCACGTGGCACGCAATCTTCTCATGTATCGGTATCTCCATTTACCGAAAGCGATAGAGAATGCGGTCAAATTAGGTTTTACGGATGGAGCTGCATTATATCCCATGGTTACGATCAACGGCGAAGAATGTCATAACGAATGGGAAATCACATTTGAAGAAATTCATCGCAATGGTGCCATCGTGTATGCGATCTATGATTATATAAAATATACGGGTGATACTTCTTACATCCTGGAAGGAGGAATAGAAGTTGCGATCGGCGTTGCCCGCTTCTGGTCACAACGTGCTAATTTTTCAAAAGATAAAAATGCATATGTCATCCTCGGAGTGACCGGGCCCAATGAATATGAAAACAATGTCAATAACAACTGGTATACGAACTACATCGCACGGTGGTGCCTGATGTACGCATTGGAGCAGATAAGCTGGATAAAAGAATATCATCCATATGAGTGGGAAGTGATTAAATCAAAAATCAATTTCAGAAGTGCAGAAGCGGATCGATGGGATGAAGTAGCGGACAATATGTACTTCCCCTATGATGAGGCCAGAAATATTTTCCTGCAGCAGGATGGATTCCTGGATAAAGAGCTGATGAGTGTCAGCGAATTGCCTGCAAGTCAAAGACCCATCAATCAGAAATGGTCATGGG
>JANMVA010000297.1:0-10287 GCA_031392195.1 Saprospiraceae bacterium
TCTCATGAACGAGATGAAGCGCCAGAACGTGAAGATCATCCTCGTCGAGCCGTATTTCGACCTGAAGACCCCCAACGCCATCGCGCGCGACACCGGTGCCCAGGTACTGGTGATGCCGCCGTCCGTCGGGGGGACGAAAGAGGTGACCGACTACTTCATGAAATTTTGGATCATACCACTTTGAATTCTGGTCTGGGACAAAAGATCATTTCCTATATCTGCCGGAATGTATTTTAATCTTATTGCGAGATACAATTGCGTTCGCAATTCGCCAGTTGATCCTTTTGCAATCCGAAGATGTCTGATAAAGCCTCTATCAGAGTTTAATTCATAGCCTTCAGCAATGTTGGATGGGATCGATACAGCGCTGCGCTCCATCTGGTTTCGCAATCCGAAATCATGGCAATTTTTAAGGCAATCATAAATCGCATAACTCAAGTTCATGCCTTCTTTCCAGATATCGAGATCTTCAAAGGGTTGATATTTATTTTCCATACTTCTAATGTCTCGACAGGTGCCAAACATTACCGGTAATAGTGTTAAAGTTTTAGTCTTTGAGAAGATAATTTATAGGCCACCTTGCTCCCTTGATCCTTTGATCCCTTGATCCTTTGATCCCTTGATCCTTTGATCCTTTGATCCCTTGATCCTTTGATCCCTTGCTCCTTTGATCCTTTTAAACAAGGATCTCTGCTTTCATATACATCGCCGCCTGGCCACTAATCAAAACCCTGTTGCCTTTCAATTCACATTTCAGGTAACCTCCTCTTGGAGAAACTTGTCTGGCGATGAGTGAATTTTTACCGAGCCGATGAGCCCAGTAAGGGGTCAACGTTGTGTGAGCTGAACCGGTGACCGGATCTTCATTGATACCATATGCGGGAGCGAAGAAGCGGGAAACAAAATCCACATCTTTACTTTCTGCTGTGACAATGATTCCCCTGTGGCCCAATTTGCTGATGGCATATAAATCGAAATGGCTTTCTTTTACGGCCTTCGCATCGGCCAATACAAAAAGATAATCCGATCTGCCCTGGTAGGCTTCAAGGATATTGGCTGTTGTACAACTCTTCATGAGAGGAGTTACATTCATTGGTTGTACCGGGTCTGCCGGAAAATCAAGTGTCAGCCATGATCCGTCACGTGTCACAGAAAGTAATCCGCTTTTGGACTGAAACCTGATCTCATCCCGTGCATACCCCAATTCTTTAAACATAATATAGGCTGATGCCAGTGTCGCATGGCCACATAGATTCATCTCCACAGCAGGGGTAAACCATCGGATCCGGTAATCATTTCCTTCAGGAACGATAAAGGCTGTTTCCGCAAGATTATTTTCAGCTCCAATGTTTTGCATGAGCTTGTCATCGGGCCAGGAATCCAGCATGATGACTCCGGCCGGATTACCACCAAAGACCTTGTCAGTAAAGGCGTCAACTTGATAAAGGGTCATGAATTGGTAGAATGGTGATTGGATTGTAGAAAGTGGACAAGTTAATAGTTATTAGGCTTGGGTGTAAATAATGACCGGGTAGCAGGAATTAAAATTCCTTAAAGCTATTTACAAATTACCTCCCTTTCCACTACCCCCAATAACCTGTCCACTTTCTACAATCCAACAACTATTACCCAATAAAATCTTTTCCCTCATCGTTCATTTTAAAAGATTTCCCAACGGTGTTGCCGATATTTTCCGGGCAAAATGAATTGATCGCTGATTCATTCATTTCAAATTACAGCTAATGATCTATTTCCGTTTTTTTCTGATCGGACTGCTCGTCATCTTTTCACTGGTTTATGGTAGGTCCCAGGGAATCGACATGTCTCCGTATGAGAGCTTTCTGGCTGACCTGAAAGGACATGAAAGCCTTGAGTATGATGTCCTGTTTAAGCGAAAAAGATTCGCTGATCAGGATACATCTTCATTCAGGGCGCACGTGGTCCTCATCAAGGATAACATTGATTCGTTATTTGGCGGCCAGGTATTGATCGACATGGATTCGATCTGGTTTGGGTATGATGGAAAATGGATCATGGCCGGTGACCGGAAAAATTCGGAACTGACCTATGGTGATCCGCAACTGACACCGAAAGTGTTTATCAAATCAACCTATATCAATGAATTGATCGTGGGACGTTTTTTTCAGCCCACCGATTTTATTCGCTCCCTGAAAAATATCTCAGCTTTCAGAATATCATTGATCAATACCAGCGAGAATGGAAATAAATTTCTGAAGGCCAACATCTTTTTCCCCAAAGACTCTGTATTCACCAATGAAAAGTTGACAATGACCTTTGATGGGCGGAATCATTTCTATCATCAAAATGTACATACGCTCGAATACGAAGGCCAGCAACAGCTCGAAGAATGGACATTTTCAAATGTATCTTTTGGTGATCAAAAAGAAATCAGCACATTCCATGCAGACTCCATTAGGGGTTATAAAAAATTCATTACGTATAGTCCGAATGCGGCATTGGAAACTGATGTCAACAACCTGGGCTTTCTTCATGGACGGATCCTTGGCACGTACGATACATTCAAAGCGCTCTCTCATGATCCCGCACCGTTTACTTTTCTTGTATTCTGGTACACCGGTTGTGTTTCGTGTGGGAGAGTTGTACCTGTTATTAACCAATTGAAATCTGATTTTACAGGAAAGGATATCCGTTTTTATGGCGTTAATAATATCGATAATGCCAGCATGGAACAGTCTTTATTGACCTCGTTTAGGGATTCTTATCCGATGGACTTTATGACCATTATGTCTGACATCAAACTGGACGATCATATTCCTATTCATGGTTATCCGACGATCATGATCCTCAATCAGCATAAGGATATTATCTATCATAAGACCGGATACTCAGATGATCTCTATGAAAAATTAACGAACGCCATCAACGGGGTACTGTCGAACCGGAATTAATTTTCTAATTGGAAATCACTATTATCCGTGAATAGATGTTATTCTCTTCTGTTGTCACTTTAAGGATATAAGTTCCGGGAGGAAAATTAATTGCCTGAATTTGTGCCACGTTATCTAATTTCCTGGCCACATGAACCTTATTACCCTGCATGTTGTAAATCTCCAAATCATATCCGGATTCATTTTCAACGACGATCGTAAAACCAAAAACGTCTAGTGTCGGATTGGGAAATATTAGGATTTTTTCCTCATTAAAATAATAGACTGTTTCAGGATCGCTGAATACCTCGATACCATTCAAAAGGACAATTTTCAAAATAAAACGATTAGGACCCCGGCGCAAAGGATTACTGATGAAATTAATGGACGCATCGGTAATGGGTTCAATGACATTCTGAAGCGCGAGAGTATCGTCTTCGAACTTTAGCAGTTCAATGTAATCAATGCCTTTCGTCGTACCCAGCTCAGCTGTCAGGTAAGCTTTTCCACCCTGAATAAACCGGAGATAAAATGAATTAACATAACACCCCACTGATTGCGCCTGATAATCGATACCGTAACTGATCGGGCCCTGAATACTATTATAGTATGGCGCAACCGCATAATGCCGGTTTTCAGTATCCGGTTGATGAACGACAAAAACCGTATCCTGCGTGAAGGTATAATGCTCCAGATGCTTCTCACCAATCCTGAAGATTTCAAAACTGTCAACATTGTTTTTGCTTTCCCAACCAAATCGAATCGAATCACCGCAGATCAATTCAACCTCAGGATGTACCGGGTTAGCAACGACAAATGTATCCGAGACAATGGATGTATCAGCTGATGTCCATCGCAATTGCATCAGTCCTTCAATAGAGGGAACATTCCAATTATAATATCCAACATCAGGGTCCACGTCATCCGCCAATAAATTCCAATTGGATACACCAACTTTCCTGAACTCAATTCTGCCATTCAAACCAGCTTGAGAATTCCATCGGATTCTATTGCTTACATCCGGAACTAAATGATCACTACGGGTTGGAAATACCCATGTAAATTCTTTTGAAGAAATAATCTCCCAGGCAAGAGAATACTCCTGTGCACCATTGGTCACCTTTTTTCCATGCACATTGATGTGATACACTCCACTGAATGGATTTTGGGTCGTGATCTGTTCGACATTGTTGATAGAATCTATTCCCCGGTGTGCGTCTTCGGAGAGTGAATCATCGGCAGACACTATTTTTAATACCCATGGTACCAAATATATACCCTGGTTATTTGGCTCAAGTCGAAGATCCAGGTCATTGATGAGTGATGAAGGATCTAATGGATCAGCTGGGAGGTCATTCCATGCAAGCGTGACTTTCAAAAGCAATGTTCCCGGTGGAATTGTTATATCATGCGTATCTACTTCCTGTTCTTTTATCCCACTGATCACAAACTGTTCATTGATTAAACCTTGAAGAGATGAATGAAGCTGCAGGCTTCCAAATCCACTGGTAAAGTCAGGACCAGGGTTCAGGATATCCTTTGCGGAATTAATCAGTAATGCTTTGATGAGAGATGAAGGAGGAAGGCTGCCATGGATGTTTTCATAAGCTTGCTGAAGTATTAATGCTGCACCGGAAACGATAGCCGCTGCACCGGAGCTTCCGCCATGACCATAGGCGACAATTTCCGGTTTGATACGTCCGTCATAAGCAGGGCCTTTGGAACTGATGTTGATGACCTGGTAAATAGAATCAGTAGCTCCAACAGTGATCGTGTTTTTTGATTGCTTAAACTGACCTGTCAGGTTAGCCCATCCGGCGAGACCTGCGTACGTTCCGGTTGGAGGTGATACAGAACCTTCATTTCCCGATGAAAAAACATGCACGAGTTCCGGAATGCGATTGCATAAAGCATCGTATGCTGCTGATTCAATTCCGTAATAATTTTCTATACCCGTGCCGTATGAATGATTTTGTACAGAAATCATGTCCGATAAAAAATAAGAATCATCATCCGGCAATAATTGGGCGAAATCGGATGAAGAAATAATGGCATCCCATGCTACACCTTTCGCCGTCGGATCTGAATTACCTCCACCGGCGGCGATGCTAGCCATATTTGTGGCATGCAACCTGATCTTATCTGATGCCATAGAGGATACATTGATCCTGTTTTTAAAATCGATGTCGGTGGTATCAAACAGATCCTCTTTGATCGAAACCGTCATATTCGTTCCTGATAATTCCGGAAACCGATGATGAGTCAGCTTGATTTCATTTAAAGTGAGATCCAGGCCTTCCTGTTTTAATTCTTCCGCCGGCTTCCGGATCAATTCAATGAACTGAACTTGGTCATGCGCTGACATCAAGCTTAGATTTTTTTTGGAGATGGATGTTGTCAGGAAAATTTGATTTTTCCCAAAAGGTCTGGATGAATAACCGGAAAATTTCATCCCAGGAAAAGATTGAATGATGCCGGATGTATCAGCTATGATCAATTCTATGGGCACCATTTCATTATCTCCAATTTGAGAGAGGTGGATCCGAAGAACAGGAGATAGTTTTTGCTGCGCGAATAGAGAAGGAATAACACCTGATTCCTGCGCCTGGATAGTTACAGTTACGACGCTCATCAGGTAGAGGTAAAAACCGGCCAGCCAATATATGCGAAACGATCTTGTTCTCCTCGGCAATTCCTTCATACGGTAAAAATAGGTTGAAACCCAGTAACTAAAGTCTCCGGGTCCGTCAGGGTAATTGCAGAATATTAGAAATAATCAGATTGGGTTCTACCTGAATTGGATTATTTCATATCTTTTGTGGACGGAAAGAGTTACTTCCGTTCGCAACCGACCTTGCTTCAACATTTATTTTTAACCTCAACATTAAATCATAAGTATGAGAAGTACACTAACCTTGATGATCTGTGCCCTTTTCTTTGGCACTTTTCTCAATTCATGCCAGGAAGACAATTCTGCAGCTTCCGAAAAACTGGTTTCTCAGGAAGTCCTGGATCAGATCGATCACCTGGGCTTTAGTCATAAGGACGTCCAGAAAATAGAAGAAGGTTATCTCGTCGAAGGAGATATCATTCTAACCGAAGCTGACCTGCAGGACCGTGCAGACCATATCACATTGCGAATAGCTGAGACTGAACAGTATCATACGAACAACCTCGTGACAGGACTCCCCCGCACTATTACAGTCAGTATTGATTCAAAGCTGACCAATATTGCGGGTTATAGTGATGCGCTGAATATTGCTCTTACGCGTCTGAATATAGGGTTGCAGTTAACTTTTGTGCGGGTGTCTGGTTCCGGTGGACAAATTCATTTGAAAAAACAGACTGGAAATTTCCTTGCATCGGCAGGATTTCCATCTGGCGGCGATCCTTATCCACTGATCAAAATGAATAGCAATGCGATAGGATCAGGTAATACGGATGTATTTAAAAATTTCTGCGCTTCTATCATGGATCATGAAATAGGTCATTGTATCGGATTCCGTCACACTGACTGGATGGATAGATCATATAGCTGTGGTGTCGGAGGTAGTGAAGGGGCAGGTAGTGTGGGAGCCGTGCATATTCCTGGTACACCCACTGGTCCCGATAGCGGATCTTGTTTTCTGGCTTGTTTTTCAATAAACGAAAACAGGCCTTTTAATAATAATGATAAGGTTGCTTTGAATTATCTCTATTGATATTGGAAGAGCAATAAATAAAAAAGCCCGGAAGTCAGGATCTGAATTCCGGGCTTTTTTATTTGGAAATGTGGGGAAAATATATTTACTTTGTATTTCAAAGCACTTTGAATACTATGAAATACAGACCCGGCGTTGTTGAAATCACAGATCTATTGTCATCTATCCACACAATCTCCTGATCCCTATGTCAAATCCTGAAACCAAATCCTGGACGGACAGCGTCCTTCTCAAAATTGTGATCGTCGGCGTCATTATCCTCGTCCTGATGATCCCCAGCATGATGATCACCAACCTGGTAAGGGAACGCTCATACCGTAAAATGGAAGTGATAAATGAGGTCAGTAGCAAATGGGGGCAATTACAAACCATTGCGGGACCGTACATCACCATTCCTTATTATGAAGAAGTGACGATTTCCAATGGTGTGAAGGAAATCCGGGAGCATACCCTGAATTACTTTCCCAAAAAACTGGACATCACCGGCGATATCAATCCTGTTGTAAAAAAGAGAAGCATCTTCAATGTAATGCTATATGAAAGTGATCTGAAACTCAAGGGACGTTTCGAATACCCTCACCTGGATGCACTCGTGATCAATCCTGCAAATGTGCAGTGGGAAAAGGCTACAATGCATATGGGAATCACTGACCTGATAGGGATTGGCGAACAAGTGAATGTGCATATAGGTGATACGATCCTTCCAATGACTGCTTCAGTGCCCATCGCGATCCACTTTCCGAATGGACTGAAAAGCCGATTGCCTCAATATCTTGTGACAAGCCCCGGATTTGATTTTGAAATTGATCTTTCATTAAAAGGAAGCCAGGGTATTTACTTCACTCCTGTCGCCAATACTACTTCCGTTTCATTAAACTCCACATGGCCATCACCGAAATTTGAAGGACAGATACTTCCGGATAGTTCTACGGTGATGGCCAAAGGATTTAAGGTCAATTGGAATGTGCTCGATATCAACAGACAGATCACACAGGAATGGACAGATCAGTCTCCCCAGATGATGTCAGTTGCACCTTCTTCACACTATGAAACAACAGCCACCACGGATGCAACAGGTGTCAACAGAACTGTCATCGGTGTTGAGCTCATCAATACAGTTGATCATTACACTAAAAATGAGCGTACAGTCAAGTATGCATTCCTGTTGATCACACTGACCTTTGTGGTTTACTTTTTCTGTGAAGTACTAAAAAAACAGAAGGTGCATCCGATGCAATATGGCTTAGTTGGTGCAGCTCTGGTCATCTTCTTCATTCTGTTGCTTTCATTCTCCGAACACATCGGTTTTGATCTGGCTTATCTAGTATCCTCCCTGGCGACTATCCTGCTTATTGCCTTGTACAGTCGCACCATTTTTACAGATAAACGATATGCCAACCTGGTGGGTATGTTATTATTGGTTCAGTTTGGATTTATATACGTTATCCTGCAGCTGGAAGACTATGCACTCCTTGCCGGCAGTCTTGCATTGTTTGCGATCATCGCGCTGATCATGTATCTGACGAGGAAGGTGAAATGGTAAAAGGCGGAACGGTGGAACGGCAGAACGGCGGAATGGTAGATTGGTAGAATGATATAATGTTGGAATGGAGGAATGGCAGAAGACAGAATAAATAATCGTCCAATACGTAACAGATTCTATGATTACGTATTGGACGTTTTATTTATTTATTCTTAGTAAACCATCAATGATCCCACCCCTTCATTCTCTGCATAAAACAATCGCAAACGAATAATATACTCCCGACCTTTGATCAACCGCATCTCGATTTTGGAATTGAAGGATGTCCCGCTGTCATCATCTCCAGACAGGTAAATTTCTTCTCCGCCACTTTTTTCAAAGAGCACCATCACGGTATCCATCGTGCCGAAGGTTTCGATTTTATATTTCCTGGACCTTGTTGGTTTAAACCTGAAATTCTTCTGCTGACCGGCTTTGATATCTACCGGTTGCGACTGTGAAACTTTCAAAACAACATAGTCAGCAGCCGCCAATGGTGGATAAAACTTCTTCACGAATTCGATGTCTTTTGCGGACAGTCCCCCGGCTGGATTGATACCATTGACAAATTGAGGAGGTGCTGTGATCAGCCCAGGCCCAAAAGGGTAATGCATGATAGAATTCGGATCATGTGTGGAGCCTTCAACTTCATTAGCGGATAGCTTCCGTATTATATTGCGGAAAGTCTTATCTCTCGACCAATTATTAGGTGGTTGGGCTAATGCCGTATAAACGGCTTCCTCATTCCATACAATCCCTGCAAATGGATTTTGATGTTCATGTGGCGCACCGAGAGCATGTCCAACTTCATGGGTAGCCGTATCAAGGTCGTTGCGGATATCCCACCCGAAGTTCATTGTTCTTTCATTGGGTGAAGGCGCAAAATCAATATTGTCTCTTCCCACGTATGACCATGCGCCATCATTCTGTTTGAATCCAATCCGCAACTGGGCTTCATTGCGATCATTTGTCTCCTCGAACTCCAGGCCAATCCCCTGGTTTTTCCATAATGTGAATGCAGCTTTCACCACATTCTTCTGGGCGGCATCACCCTTCCATGTGGCAGGAGAGCCATCTGCTCCTCCATTAAAAAAATAATACTTGAGCTTTGTTCCGTTGACCCATTTTTGTCTCACGAGGATGATCATTGCTACACGCCTGGACCCAACATCCGAAGCAAATTCCTGAACAGGCACATCAACTAAAGAACAGTAGTTGCGATGGAGCATCACTGCGCTTTCCGTTTTCTCAGCGGATTTCTTTTTTGGTTTTGATTTTTTCTTTGAGGTGGCCATAATGAGTTGGTTTAAGAAATGATGAAATAAATTTGAATTGATTGCTTAAGTTGTATTGAAGGTTTTTCCCGGAATAGCTTATACCAAGATGATAAAGCAATACCTCAGGAAGATGGATCTTCAGTTTAAAAACTAAATACTTGTTTGAAATCAGGGTTTAATAATTCAAATAAAATAAGCGTAAAGTTTTCCGCTGAGCCTTAATTTTTTATTCGTTCAAGCTTATGGATGGATATGCAAATCCTATATGAGCCATTTAAAACTGAATACAATATAAATAAAAATTGAATATAAAAAGATTGATTTCTCAACTTTCCCTTCAAATCACTATGGGGTAAAGATCAGAGAGATTTTAAACCCTGCTGAAAAAATGTGAAATAGTTGCGTTAAGACTATAATCGAACGAGCTTCTCAGTCCTCATTCCTTGTTCATTAGCCACAGTCACCAGATATATTCCCGAGGGGAGTTGTCCAATATCTATTTGGTGATAAATTTCTGAAACCTGCCTATAGCTTTCCTTCATTATTAAGTTACCGGAAATGTCATTGAGTAATATCCAATAGTCATCTATAAAGGGTGCATGTAATGTAATCTGCGCCACATCAGTCGCGGGGTTTGGTGAGATCTGAATATCAACATTCAATAATGGTGTATTTTTGATTAACCCTGTAAGCGGATTACCTGCATACCTGAAAATTAACGTCTTTGATGTATCAGATAATGAATTGAATTGGGTTGCATAACCTGTGCCTGGATTGTTAAAGCTGAGATATGTAGCCTTGTCGCCGGTATTAACTGTTAGCCATGTGTCACCCCGGTCATAACTAATTTGAGTTCTCCAATTTGGGTTCGAGTAAAA
>JANMVA010000352.1:0-2228 GCA_031392195.1 Saprospiraceae bacterium
CAGGCAGTTATAAAAACAGGAAATTCCACTTTTTTTGCCTCTTAAATGGATCTCTTCAGCAAGAAATAGAGGTGATCTATGGATGCTTTCAGGGTAGTTGTTATTTTGTGCAGCTTCCCGATTTATGGCAAAAAAGAAGAAACCAACAATCCCACAGCCCTGGTGGCACAAGCACATGATTTGGGCCGTGCCGGTCATGGCTATCCTGATCTACATTCCATCTTTTACAAGTGGATTCACACTTGATGATGTCATTATCATCGAAGAGAATACACTGATCAGGTCACTGGATAATATCTCTCAGTTGTGGTCGACCCATTACTGGGCCGGAAAGATCGATGCCAATGATACAGGCCTCTACCGGCCGCTGACTTTGACAACTTATGCATTGCAATATGTCATGCATGGGCAAAATGCGACACCTTATCATATCCTCAACATCCTGTTGCATGCCCTGGCTTGCTTTGCGCTGATGCGCATGATCGCTTTGTTATTTAATGATATTCGGTTGACGGCGCTTTCAGGTTTGTTTTTTGCAATACACCCAATTCATACCGAAGCTGTTTGTGGCGTGGTGGGGAGGGCGGAAATCTTATCGGCTGTATTTATAATCGCCGCAAGTATCAGCTATCATCATTGGCGAAAGAATGGCCAGGTAAAATGGCTTGCTGCTTTAGCAGGCGCAACTTTCGGAGCCATTACTGCTAAGGAGCATGGCTTTATGTTATTTGCCATCCTTGGACTACAAGAGCTTCTTTATGTTTTTACTTCCAAAAAATATCAATTCAACCAGAAACGGTCCTGGTCTGCTATGGGTGTAGTGATGGCGGTCTCCATTGTTTTATGGATGATACGGTCCGGTGTCACAGGCCCACCTGTGCCACATGAGCAGTGGCTCGTCGTATCAGCCCTGGATCGAATGGCTACAGCCACACGAACGATAGCTGAGTATGTCGGGATGCATATCGTTCCGTTTAAATTATCGGCTGATTATTGGACTGATGAGGTAAAAATTGTTGGTTGGGGAAGCATCGGCGTCATTACATCATTTCTGCTCCTTGTCGGTTTGTTGGCTTTAGCTATCTGGAAGCGAAGAGAACTCAGCAGCATTTCATGGGGCATCCTGTTTTTCTTTTTGACTCTGGCTCCTGTATCTAATTTCTTTTTTGCCGCCGGTTTCCTGAAAGCGGAACGCGTCCTCTACATCCCGTCGATCGGGTTTATTGTAGCAATGACAGGCATCCTGGTATGGATGATGAACTATAAAAAATTCAAACTCCCTGCGATGATATTGATAATTGCGCTCGGAGGTTTCTTTATGGTAAAGACTGTCCTGCGTCAACCAGACTGGAAAAATAATTATACGCTGGCTCTGGCTACAGTGAAAACGTCCCCTAATTCACCAAGGTTTAATGACATGCTCGGTCTTGAATTGAGAAAGCAGGAGCGGCATGAAGAGGCCATAGGCTATTTTCAAAAAGCAGTGCAAGGGAATCCAAATCACGTTCCTGCCCTGGTCAACCTTGCCACATCTTATAAAAACCTGGGTCGAAATGCCGAAGCGGCACAACTTCTTGAAAAAGCTATGCAGACAGATCCCGGCACCATGGCCACCTATGTCAACCTGATGTCTGTGTACAGAGCGATGGAGAATTATGATAAGAATCTCGAGATTGCTCAACTGGCCGTTGCACGCTTTCCTCAATCTGCCCCTGTTCTATGGAATGCAGCCAATGCATATCAACTAAAGAACAATATGCAAATGGCAAATGAGCTTCGTGCGAAAGCGGTTGCCATCGATCCGGGCATGGATGAATAGGGTTAACCCTGAATTTTCAAATCATGCGCAATGTTTTGAATAAAAATACAAAACGTATTAAATATTTCCGGTATATTTGGGATGTAACGAAATTGATAAATGTTGTCTGAACATCAACATTGCTTGCCTTCAGTTCGTTATAATTAAAATTATCCCATGATGCGTTTTGTATTTCGAATCCTAAACCTTTTCCGTGGCCGCAAACCACAACTACCGTCACCGGGCATCCCGGATGACCGGCGAGGTTCACTCCTCGAAAGTCTGGTCCCTCACCGACTCCGGCCGCGACGCCACGCGCCAGCTGCTGCTCGGAGCCGACGATTCCGATCCCGTCATCTCCCTGCTGCGCCTCCTGGAGTCCCGGGCGCTGTCCGAGTCCTACCTGAAGAAGAAAGTGCCCGAATCGCTG
>JANMVA010000365.1:0-2108 GCA_031392195.1 Saprospiraceae bacterium
TACTTTTGTACTGTGAAACAACACGTCCTCCTGATCAGCCCACCATTTACCCAACTCAACACACCATACCCGGCGACTGCTTATCTCAAAGGATTCTTAAACACTAAGTCAGTATCTGCAGGCCAACTTGATCTCGGTATTGAGACGATACTTCGTTTGTTTTCTAAAACAGGACTCGAGCATTTATTTACCAATGTCACCAACATTGTCAAATACTCTGACAATGCACAACGAATATTTGCTCTCCACGAAAGTTATATCAGCACCATCGATCCCGTCATCCGTTTTCTACAGGATGATGATGTGACACTCGCACATTTTATCGGCGCCAGAAATCTCTTACCGGAAGCTTCCAAGTTTGAACAACTCGAAGATTTTGAATGGGCGTTTGGCACAATGGGTATTCGCGACCAGGCGAGGCATATTGCTACACTTTATCTCGAGGACATCAGTGATTTCATCAGGGAAGTCATCGATCCACATTTTGGATTCAGCCGTTATGCTGAACGGCTGGGCATGTCTGCACATTCGTTTGATGAATTGTATGCTTCATTGAATGGTCCTTCAAGTTTCATTTCAGAAATGATGCTGACTATTTTAAATGAACACATCATCAGTTCCAATCCAACCATTGTTTGCCTGTCCGTTCCATTTCCGGGAAATCTATTTGCTTCACTAAAATGCGGCCAATGGATCAAACAAAATCATCCTGATATCAAAGTCGTGATGGGTGGTGGATATCCCAACACTGAACTGAGATCCCTATCTGACCCACGTGTGTTTGAGTTCATAGACTTCATTTGTCTGGATGATGGCGAAGAGCCGCTGATGCAGATCCTTTCGTTTCTCGATGGCAACATTGACAGGTCAATGCTTAAGCGGACATTCACATTGAGTGATGGTAAAGTTGTGTATTGCAATGGGAGTCTTTACCCGGATGTGAAGCAGGCCAATGTCGGCACACCAGATTACAGTGATCTGCCTATAAAGAAATATTTATCGGTCATACAACTTCCCAACCCGATGCACCGGTTGTGGAGCGATGGCCGTTGGAATAAATTGACAATGGCCCATGGATGTTATTGGGGAAAATGCACCTTTTGCGATATCTCACTGGACTACATCAAAAACTACGAAGCTTCATCCGCATCGACGATTGTGGACCGGATGGAAGAGCTCGTTGCACAGACAGGTGAGACGGGATTTCATTTTGTCGACGAGGCTGCACCACCGGCACTGATGAAAGCAGTCGCACTGGAAATCTTAAAAAGAAAACTTGTCGTCAATTGGTGGACAAATATCCGCTTTGAAAAAAGCTTTCATTACGATCTGTGCCGCTTGCTGGCATCATCGGGATGCATCGCCGTTTCAGGTGGACTGGAAGTTGCATCGGATCGATTGCTGCAATTGATTGCCAAAGGTGTTACGGTCGAGCAAGTCTCTGTTGTCACGAATCATTTCAATCGGGCTGGCATCATGGTACATGCATACCTGATGTATGGATTTCCGACTCAGACAGCACAAGAGACGATTGATTCCCTGGAGGTAGTCCGGCAGATGTTTGAAGCGGGTATTCTTCAATCAGCCTTCTGGCACCGCTTCGCCATGACAGCGCATAGCCCGGTAGGATTATATCCGGAACAATTCAACGTAACATCGCTTACACCTGAAATCGGATCGTTTGCAAATAATGATCTGGTTCATGACGATCCTTGTGGAACCAATCACGATGAATTCAGATCGGGATTGAATAAATCACTGTACAACTTCATGCACGGCATCTGTCTCGATCATCCGTTGCAAAATTGGTTTGATCACAATGTACCTGACACCTCATTGCAGCCTGATCTTATTTCTTCTTTCCTGGAAAAACCAAATCGCCGGGATATAAAACCAGGTCAGCAAATTCTATGGATCGGTGGGCCGGTAACTTATGATGCTTCACACAAGGCGCTTACTATCCATACAAAGCTCGAGACACTTCACCTTGCATGTCCTGAAGCGCAAGGACGATGGTTAGTAATCGTTTTAAATGCGATGTCACCACAACTAAATCAATCTTATACTTATCAAATGCTGGAGGTGTCTTATGAACAGCAACCCTTTGA
>JANMVA010000404.1:0-2873 GCA_031392195.1 Saprospiraceae bacterium
GATAGCTCGGCAGCGCGCCTGGATATTTTCTTCAGTGACATCAAATGGTTTTCCATCCAGAACCGGCTCGAGCATTTTCAGAAAAGCTTCATACGGCTCTTTGATGGGAATGATATCGTAGCGTATGTCCAGTTTTTCAGCCAGGTCTTTGGCGTCTTGCACACTGTGTGCACTGCTGTAAGGACTTGGCATCAGCACAACTCTTACATTTTCTTTACCTAAAGCCCGTGTAGCCATCACGGCTGTTATGGCCGAATCAATTCCGCCACTCAATCCGAGAATCGCTTTCTTTAGTCCCAGTTTTCCAAAATAATCCTTCAGGCCTAAAAGGATCGCATCGTGGATCAGTTGAATTTTCTCCTTCGCTTGCTCACGATCATATCCGCCATCCATAACTTCATCGAGATCATAATACCGTGTCTCTTCGATGAAATAAGACATTTCATCAAACACTCTTCCATCCGGTGACAATACAATCGATCCTCCATCAAAAATGATTTCCGTTTGTGCACCGACGATGTTTGAATAGAACAACGGGATCTTATAACGCTTCACATTTTCTCTCAATACCTCTAACCGGTCTGCTGCATGATCATAATCAAATGGCGATGCGGAAACATTGATCATGAAGTCCGGATTCTCAGGCATCATCTTATCCATCGGGCAGACAGTGTACAAAGGATTCTGATTGCCAAGGTTCCACAAGTCTTCGCAGATAGTCAATGCAATTCGCTTGCCCTTAAACATGACGGTCTTGTGCTCTTTTGCAGGCTCAAAATGCCTGTATTCATCAAAGACATCGTATGTAGGCAACAACGTCTTATGCTGAACATGCAATACGGATTGGTTATAAAGAAAATACACGCTGTTGTGCAAATCCTTTCCATCCAGTACAGGATTTATTGTCGGACTACCAACGACAATAGCTATGTCCTGCGATGCCAACCGAAGTTTGTCAACAGCCTCTTCAGCCAATCGAATAAAGTCCCTGAATTCCAGAAAATCCCGTGGTGGGTAGCCACAAGTAGAAAGCTCTCCGAAAACGATGATGTCTGCTCCTTCAGCTTTAGCTTCATGTGTAGCCCTGAGCATTTTCTCCACATTCCCATCGAAATTGCCGATGTGATAGTTCAACTGGGCAATGGCGATTTTCATAGTGCAAATTTAGGGAAAGGTTGTTAGTTTAATGAAACTAGACTGGTTAAAGGTTGTTTGTGGATAGGCAAGTTATAGGTGTATAGTTACAATGGCCTGTTGTTTAGCTTTAATTTTATTTGCGTGAAATCGTTCCTGCGATGTTGTTACCTCTGGAAATTACTTCAGTCAATTTGGCCAATAACCTAATAACCAAAGACCTGTCTAGTTTCCTTAAACTTTCAACCTTATCCTCGTTAATATTATCTTAGCAGCCCTCATAAAAAAATGGCACAATACATTGTTTCGGCACGCAAATACAGGCCCAACACCTTCGAAAGTGTTGTGGGTCAGGAACATGTGACCGAGACGCTGAAACACTCCCTCAAGACCAACCAGGTCGCCCACGCCTATCTTTTCTGTGGGCCCCGGGGTGTCGGAAAGACCACTGTAGCCCGGATCCTGGCCAAAGCCATTAATTGCGAAAACCTTTCCCCGGACGGAGAAGCCTGCAATGTATGCGCATCGTGCAAGTCATTTGACATCAATAGCTCCTTCAATATTTTCGAGCTCGACGGTGCATCCAACAATTCTGTTGAAAATATCCGCTCACTCGTAGAGCAGGTCAGGATACCTCCATCACAAGGGCAATACAAAGTGTACATCATCGATGAGGTACACATGCTGAGCACTTCGGCCTTCAATGCGTTTTTGAAAACACTCGAAGAGCCGCCGCCCTATGTAAAGTTTATCCTTGCAACAACGGAGAAGCATAAGATCCTTCCGACGATCCTTTCACGTTGCCAGTCATTTGATTTTCGAAGAATCCCTGTAAAAGAAATTGCAGCTCATCTCCGCGAGATTTGTAAAGCAGAGAAAATCGAATCAGAAGATGATGCTTTAGTGATCATTGCCCAAAAAGGTGATGGATCACTGCGCGATTCACTATCCATTTTTGATCGCATCGCCAGCCAATCAAAAGGAAAAATCACTTATGCAGGTGTTCTCGATAGTCTTCAATTGCTCGACTACGATTATTTTTTCCGGATGACAGACGCACTGATGCGCGAAGATGTCACCGAAGTATTTTTGACATTGGCCGATATTCAAAAGAGAGGTTTTGATGGTGAAGCATTTCTCACTGGTTTTTCAGAACATCTTCGGGATATCCTTCTTTGTAAGGACACAGCAACTTCAGATTTGTTGACACATGGTGAAGTATTAAAATTGCGCTACCTGAAGCAGGCAGAATCGATCATGCGCTCATCGTTGATCACCTATCTCGACCTGATCAATCAGTGTGACATTACTTATGCCCGTGCGCTCAACAAATGGTTGCACATCGAAATGGCATTGATCCGCATGTGCTACATGCACCGCCAACAGGAAGCTGTTACGCAAGCACCTGCCCTCGAAAAAAAAAAGCCTGACACAACTTCTCCGTTAAAAACCGGGAATGGACAATATGAAGTTGAAAAGCCAACAGAAGAACACATAATTTCCATCCCGAAAGTTGAAATACCAGTCACACAAACTGAAGTTAAATCTGAACCTGCATCTGAAACTGCATCACCGATAGTGAAAAAGGTTTCATTCGCAGACCAGGTTATGGATATCTCCATCCCTTCACTAAAAGGCCTGGGCAGCATCCGCCAGAATGCACAGGAACTGCATGAAGAAGAAAAGAAAAAAGTACCGGTCCTTACTTTACCCGCCGTTATTGATTTCTGGAAAGCATA
>JANMVA010000430.1:0-2732 GCA_031392195.1 Saprospiraceae bacterium
CAATACTGCAGGTGTCGCATCCATCGCTTATGTATTCGGGACTTACCTTGAGTATTTTATTGAATTACCGCGATTAACTGAATTACAGGAGAAATGGATTGATCTCTATATTCCATTTATAGGACACATCTTTCCGCTTCAAAATATTGGTGTCAAAGCTGTTACCATCCTGATGGTCCTCTTATTAACAATTCTCAATTACAGGAGCACAAAAGCCGGGGGAAAGATATTAGCATCCATCACCTTTTTAAAAGTAGTTGCTATCGGTCTTGTCATCGTAGGATTACTTTTTTCTGGTAAAGGAAATATGGATCATTTGTTTCAGGACTCTACAGTCGTAAACCTGACGGGATGGGCTCTTGTGGGAGGAATCGTGGCAGCGTTCTCCGGTGCCTTCTGGGGATATGATGGCTGGAACAATGTCACTTTTGTCGGAGGGGAAATAAAAGATCCGCAACGTAACATACCAAGGAGCCTGTTGATCGGCATCCTGGTGTGTATTGTGATTTATGTGCTGGTCAATGTAGCCTATCTCTATGTGATGCCGATTGATGCAATAGCATCATCATCAATGGTAGCATCAGATGCGGCTTTTATTGTATTTGGAGTTGTGGGAGGTGGACTGATCGCATTTCTCGTGTTGCTCTCTACACTCGGGACGACTCATGGAAATATTCTTGCCACGACACGTATCACGTATGCCATGAGCAGGGAAGGAAGTTTTTTTGCATCGTTGGGAAAAGTACATCCGGGATTTGGAACACCGGCAAATGCAATTTTGATCCATGGGATCTGGACATCCGTTTTAGTGCTCAGCGGATCTTTTGATACATTGACTGATATGGTGATCTTTCTCAGCTTCCTGTTTTATGGCCTCATCACATTCGGTGTTTTTATTCTCCGGCGCAAACTCCCTTCAGCTTCCCGACCATACAGAGTTGTTGGCTATCCGTTCGTACCAGCCATATTTGTTTTATGCACTCTGTTTTTCCTGGTGATCACTTTATACAATGACATATCAAATTATATACTCGGCAAAACGGAAATCATTAACTCGGTATTTGGAATTGTTTTGATGGCCATTGGGATGCCATTGTTTTGGTACTTTAGGCGAAAGAAAAAATCTACTTCACCTGCTTTATGAAAATCTTCTTCTCAATTCTGATATCAACTGTTCCATTGATCCTTTTCGCACAGGATCGCGTATGTGTACCAGAAGATGAAACCAATCTCGATCCGACTCTCGTCACATTTGTGGCGGATATGAAAAAAGCCATTGATGCCCGCGACGAAAAATGGATCGATTCTGTTCTGGATCATCAGGTTGTCAGTTCCTATGGAGATGAGGAGGGAATAGAAACGTTCAGGATGTACTGGAGCCCCGAAAATGATTCGACGGATTTCTGGCCTTACATCACGAGGGTGATTGATATGGGAGGTGTTTTCCTGCGGGATGATAATGATGAGTCGGGCCGATATCAGTTCGTGTTTCCGTATGTCTATGATATGGAACTGGATCTGGAGGATGATTACTTTATGATGGGCGTGATCACAGGTAAGAACGTCAACCTTCGATCGGCACCACGGAAGGATGCAGAGGTTATTACCCAGCTGACCTATAATGTGGTTCATTTAATCCCGGCAGAGGAAGAGGATCTTGCTAAAATGACACTTCATGGCTTTGGTGATCCTGATTGGTACCAGGTCATGACCATGGATAAAAAATACAAAGGCTGGGTCTATTGGCAGTACATCTACGATCTTCATGGACCGCGATTGTTCCTTTTCAAGGATAAAACAGGCCATTGGAAGATTTCTGCCTTCGTTGCAGGAGACTGATAATCAGTCGGATATTCATCTCTAAGCAACTTCTAATGTAGTTCTAATCAACTTCTAAGGTGCTCAGGGAGCCAAAACGCACTTCTGGCTCTACTTTTGCCAAGCAATTAAGTAATTCAATTGATTGAAAACCTTAATATCAAAATCAATCTTTTGAACCCCTAACTGCTTAATTAACTTTTTAACCAATCTAATCCGATGAAACTTAAATTTTACCTCCTCCTTTTAGCATTCCTTGCAGTCGGCGTACATAATGCCACCTCACAGGGATGTGTTGCGATCCGTTCCTTTTCAGGTAACGGTAGCGTATCCGGAACAAGCGCATTCTTAGGCAAAGGCGAATTTTTGCTTGGAACAAATGTCCGTTACTTTAAATCATACAAGCACTTCCGTGGAGCTCATGAAGAGAAAGAGCGTGTAGAGCTAGGAACTGAAGTGATCAATAAATCTTCATTTCTTGATCTTTCTGTTAATTATGGTATTTCTAACAGGATGTATGCAACAGCAACTGTTCCTTTTGTATTCCACAGCCGCACATCATTGTATGAGCATGGTGGGAATAGCTTTGGTTACAGAGGCGAAACGAAAGCCAGTGGACTTTCAGATGTAAGACTTGGTATCGGCTATTGGTTGTTCAACCCTGAAAAAGCTAAGAACTTCAATTATGCTCTTGGTGTTGGAGTTAAGCTCAACACTGGTAAGTATGATGTAAAAGATACTTTCTACAACCAGGGACCTGATAAAAATGAAGAACGCGAATTGGTGGTTGATCAATCAATCCAGCCTGGTGATGGTGGTATCAGTCCATCGTTGGACTTACAGGGATACCACATCATTTCTGATCGTTTTTCTGTGACTTCTACACTTTACTATCTCTTCGGTATTGAGGAAAG
>JANMVA010000456.1:0-19494 GCA_031392195.1 Saprospiraceae bacterium
AAACCGGTGGTTCTTCGGTAGCCTGTGCAAAAATATAAGTCGGACAAACGGCAACCAACCCAACCGATAACCAAAGGTGTAAAAAGCAAAATTTCATTTTATTGTTTTAACCCTTGATGCATTCATGCCCGTTTTTACACAGCCATTATTCAATAAACTTATACAATATTGGAAGCGTATAAAGACAGGCCACAATCTCACCTTTGCGTTTGCCGGGCAGCCATGGAGGCATTTGTTTTATATAAAAAATAGCGGCTCTCTGATAACAAACATCAGGACTTCGGACGGCTGTCAGGTCAGTTATTGATCCATCCCTTTCGACTACAAACTGGAGAACGACCAAACGTTGAACTGTATCCCTGAAACCACATTCGGGATATGGTGCCTGATCGATGAGTGCTCTAAGTGCCTTTATTCCTCCTTCGATGGTTGGCATCTCATCAACAAAAAAATAAACCGGATCACTCGTGCCTCTTCCTTTTGGTAAGTATGTCTGATTGTAATCAAGGCTGTCGTCCTTTGTCTGTGCAATTGAAAGAGGTTGTGAGGAAATAATCAACCCAATGATTACCAAATACCTAATCCGAAATTTCATTATCATCCTTTGAAACTTTCAGGCATTAGAAAACATCCTAAGCCCTTTCTAAAATTACGGCATATCCCTGTCCCACGCCAATACACATGGTCACTAATGCATACTTTTTATTAGATCGGTGCAAATTCCGGGCAGCAGTATAAATAATCCGTGCACCACTCATCCCCAATGGATGACCCAGTGCAATGGCTCCACCATGCATATTCAATCGCAGATCATTGTCCTCAATACCCAATGCTCTTGTACATGCCAATACTTGTGCAGCAAAGGCTTCATTGATCTCGATGACATCCATATCATCAAGTGTCAGTCCCGCTTTTTTTAATGCACGCTGAGAAGCTGAGACGGGACCAATACCCATAATGCGTGGTTCAACCCCAACTACGGCGGAGGAAATAATGCGGGCCATCGGAGTCAAATTATTTTGTTTCACTCCGGCATCTGATGATATCAGCAGAGCTGCAGCACCATCATTGAGTCCACTGCTGTTGCCGGCAGTTACACTGCCACCTTCGCGAAATGCAGGTCTCAGAGCAGAAAGCCCTTCAACGGTTGTATTTGGTTTTACAAATTCATCACGCTCAAAAATAAGTGCATCCTGTTTTTTCCGTTCAATGATCACTGGTGCCATCTCTTCAAATAAAATATCGACAGATGCCGCAGCTTTTTTTTGTGAATTAGCTGCAAAACGATCCTGATCCTCACGCGAAATCTTAAACATGTCAACCAGATTCTCTGCGGTCTCTCCCATCGCTTCTGTACCGTACATTGCTTTCATCCGTGAATTGATAAAACGCCAGCCAAAAGAGGAGTCATGCATTTCGATATTCGCACCAAAGGGTTGATCTGATTTTGAAATCACCCACGGACCACGCGTCATGTTTTCAACACCCCCTGCAATGAACAGATCTCCATCTCCTGATTGTATGGCCCGATGTGCATGAATGACCGCAGACATACCTGATGCACAAAGCCTGTTGACTGTTTCACCCGGCACACTCACCGGCAGACCTGCCAGAAGTAATGCCATCCGTGCCACATTCCTGTTGTCCTCTCCTGCCTGATTAGCACATCCCAAAATCACATCGTCAATGAGCGCGGGATCGATGTCGGGGTGACGATTCATCAAAGCTTTTATCACATGCGCTCCCAGATCATCTGTACGGACGTTGGATAATCCACCTCTGAATGAACCGATGGGTGTGCGTATACCGTCTATAATAAAACTAGTCATTGGTTGTTGGTTGTTGGAAAGTAGTCTGGTTGTTGGTTGTTAGGAATTGGGCAGGTTATTGGTGGTTGGGGAAAAAGTTTTAATAAACGATAACAAAACTAATAACCTTTGATCAGTCCGTTTCTTATAAACTTTGAGCAGTGCAAGGTTATTGGTTGTTGGAAAGCAGACTGGTTGTTGGTTGTAAGGAATTGGGCAGGTTATTGGTGGTTGGGGAAAAAGTTTTAAAAAACGATAACAAAACTAATAACCTTTCTCAAGCCCAATCCATGAGGACCCAGTGGCTAATTACTACCAACGCCGTTCATCCAGTCCAGATTCTTGCAACAAACAACTTATTCCTTACTAACTGGTGCAACTATTTTTTCATTTTTGAAAAACACTGCAAAAGCCAACATGACGACAAAAGCTATGCCGGCTGGGATCAGCCATATCATTTTCCATTCATGGCTTCCATCGGCGAGCGCGTATTTATTATAAATATTTCCGGAGAGCCAGAATCCAATCAGCATACCCAATCCATAAGTAGCTAATGTGATCAATCCTTGTGCAGAGCTCTTTATTTTTTCACCAGCCTTATAATCTGTGTAGATCTGGCCGGATACAAAAAAGAAATCGTAACAAATACCATGCAGCAAAATGCCGACAAATAACATCCATGTACCGGGTCCTGCATCACCATAAGCAAACAAGAGATAGCGTATCACCCATGCAGCCATACCTACAAGCAATGTTATTTTCAACCCAAAACGTTTGAGGAAAACCGGAAGCAATAACATAAATCCAACTTCTGAAATCTGGCCAAACGTCATATTGCCGGCGGCGTTTTTCATACCTGCATCATTGAGATACAGATTGGCATTCTGGTAGTAAAAAGCAAGTGGGATACAGATAAGAATGGACGCGATGAAAAAGTTGAGGAAGCTTCGGTCTTTCAAAAGCTTCAATGCATCCAGGCCAAGGATTTCGCTGATCGTAGGTTTTGTACCCGTATTTCCTTTTGGTGGTGTATCCGGAAGAAGAAAACTAAAGAAGCCCAGAAATGCCGATACCCCTGATGCCATGTAAAATGTATTTTTCAACAGACCATTTGCCTCCCAATGCATGGCATACCCGATGATGAGGCCCGCCACAATCCATCCAACTGTCCCCCATACCCTGATGCTTGCAAATTGTTTTGACGGATCGGAAAGCTGACGGAAACTAACAGAATTGACAAGCGCCAGAGTCGGCATATAGATAATCATGTAGCCCAGGATAAAGGGATAAAACTGCGTAAAGCTTTCTGCTGTGGCTGCCAGGTACAATAAAACTGCACCTACCAGATGTAAAAATCCAAGAATGCGTTGTGCAGAAAAAAAACGATCGGCAATCAGCCCGATGATGAATGGCGCAATGATGGCACCCAGGGATTGGGTCGAATAGGCTGCTGCAATCTGAAAACCTTCGGAAGACAGGACAGTAGCCAGGTATGTACCCATCGTCACAAACCAGGCTCCCCAAATGAAGAATTCGAGAAACATCATCAGGGAAAGCTTAAACCGGATCGCTGTTGTCATAGTTGCTATTAGTTGGTTAAAATCGTGAGCCTAATTTGCGAAAAAAAGACTACACCTCGCAAAAAAGAAAAGATTGCTGATCTTTAAATGAATTACTCACGCTACGACAAATCGACTCTGATGAATTTCCCCTCTAAAATTTATCATTGGTACACGCTTTCCTTTATCCTGGCATTTAGTTTCCTCTGGCCATCCTGTACCACCACCAATCAATTCAAAACACTGAAACTGGATGAGGCGGCTGTGCATCAGATTGATTCGATCTGTATAGCCAATTTGCAGAATGAACATTATCCGGGACTGGCTATATCTGTCATCAGTGGAGATCAGACACAATGGAGTAGAGGATATGGGTATGCTAACAAGGAACTCAAACAGGCTGTCAATCCGTCCGCACATCTCTTTCGCATTGGTAGTATTTCAAAAACAGTAACAGCAGCAGCACTTGGGCGATTGATGGACAAAAATCAGGTTGGCCTGGATGTTCCGATAGGTCATTACATGCCCGATCTTCCATCGGATAAAAAAGAAATCACACTTCGTCAACTTGGCGGTCACCTGGCAGGCATCAGGCATTATAAGGGAATTGAGTTTCTGAGCAACATCCGATATGAAAGCGTGGATGAAGCCATGGAAGTTTTTATCCATGATGAACTCTTATATCCCCCTGGAACTGAATACACTTATTCGACACATGGATGGACAGTGGTGAGCGCTGTGATGGAGGAAGCTGCTGACAAATCCATTCTTGAAATCATCGAAGATGAAGTATCCGAGCCGCTTCGCCTGGGTGATCTGAAAGGTGATCATGTAGATTCCATTCATTTCAACAGGGTTGAGTTTTACGAATTTCAGGATGGCAAAGGATTTGAATCCCCCGATGTGGACCTCAGTAATAAATGGTCCGGTGGTGGTTTGCTGTGTTCTGCAGAAGACCTTGCACGATTTGGTTTTGCGCTTGCAGATCCAGGGTACATTGAAGCAACCTCACTTGAAGAAATTACAAAATCGCAGATGCTACCAGATAAATCCAAAACAAACTATGGTATTGGAGTCCGATCGGGTAAAGATGATAATGAAAAACGCTGGTTTGGTCATTCCGGTGGATCCATCGGCGGCACGAGTATGTTGCTGATCTATCCGGATGAAAATCTCGTCATCGTGACCCTCGTCAACCTCAGTGGTGCCAAAATGAATGACCTGGCCTGGAAGATTGCGGATGTGTTCCGTGAAGCAAACAAAAAATAGTCTTTTGCGGAGATGACCAGGAGGCAAGTGATGCTGTGGTCATTGATCCAGAAAATTTATGACTGCTTTGCTGATTTCAAAATTCTTCTGGCCTGGCGAATGTGGTGATCCAGGTGATCATTGAAAAACATCAGCATTTGCAACATTGTCATTCGTCCTGCGAATGGATGATTGTAGACCAGCTTGCTTCTGAACTGTGGATAATGATTATAAATGAAAGATTTCATTTCACTCCTGAGTTGATTCCATTTCAAATCCAGTTCTGCAGAGGCGAAGACAGGCTTATCCGCCCACATATCGATGGCGGGTGGTGCCTTTACTTTGATTGGAGTGAATAGAACAAATTTGGTCAGATAATAAGCCTTCCAGGAAAAAATACTGTAAGGTGGAATCGTATCCGGGTAAGACATTTTTTTCTTCAGGTATGCAAATGAAGCTCCTTCACTCAGGAAGAGATGATTTGCAATCTGTCCTGCGGACCAACTCGTGCCTGAGGGTTGCAGACGATACATCTCATCTGTCAGGGGAGCCACGAGATCGAGGAGTTTTTGTTTTCTTCTCTCCAATCGTTCAAACTGGTTGCGGACTTTTCGATCCTCATTGATCATCGAATGCCTATTTTAGGATTTCATTATTGCTCCAAAAGATAATACGCTATGGCTGATAACTCAGATAATTCATTCCGCAAAGATCGATCAGTGTATGATGATGTATATGGAGATAAGGAGAAATTCCCGCGTATGGATCTTCCGGATGATCCTGTCACCTTCGAAGAGACTCAGCCTTTTGATCAGTCATTTATCTGGATCCTGCTTGGAATTCAGGTAATCGCTATTCTTCTGCCAGTGATCCTCACAGGGCAGGCATGGTGGGTGATCCTGATGGCAGCTGGTGCCATGGTGTTGACACTGAGCCTGATGAGCACATTGAAATTACGAACCCGGATTGATGATGAAGGGATCCACTACAGGATGGTTCCATTCCATCTGAAGGAAAAAAAGATACGATGGGATGAGATGGATCAGGCTCACGTGAGAACCTACTCGCCAATTGCTGAGTATGGAGGTTGGGGGGTACGATATGGTCGTAAAGGAACTGCTTTCAATGTGCGCGGCAATGTAGGGATCCAGATCGTAAAGAAAAATGGGAAGCGTATATTGATCGGGACGCAGATGGAGAAAGAGGCGATGAAGGCGCTGGAGAACCGGCCTGTGATGGTTTAGATGTTAAAAAAGAAAGAGCGTTGATCAAATCAACGCTCTTCAATTCTTCTCTTGATGTACGTTCGGGTGTAAAGAAAAAAACTTCTTTAGACTCCCGTTGCCTTCATGGCAAATGTAGTGTCGCCTGCTTTAGCTCTTTTTAGCTGCAGATTTCTTAGCAGCTTTTCTTGGAGCTGCTTTCTTAGCAGACTTCTTAGCAGCTTTTCTTGGAGCCGCTTTCTTAGCAGCTTTTCTTGGAGCTGCTTTCTTAGCTGCTTTTCTTGGAGCCGCTTTCTTAGCTGCTTTCTTAGCAGACTTCTTAGCAGCTTTTCTTGGAGCTGCTTTCTTTGCAGCTTTTCTTGGAGCTGCCTTCTTTGCTGATTTAGCCATATTAAAAATGAGATTAAGTTTGCGAATTTGGATAAAGTGATCCCGTCGATCAAGTCATCATGACCGGGCGGGAGATAGAATTAGAGTTCGTGAGGGGACGATGGGGGGAACGATATGAAGTAGGTTTATTCATTACCTGGACAAATTTACACTTTAAATATATTATGTATATAATTTTTTACAAATATTTCAAAGTTTTTTTTAACGCGCGCGTTATGGGAGTTTTCCGTTTTGATCTATAAATGCAAAAAGTGATCCAAAATTTAACATACGTGAAGACGAACGCCCCGGCTATCAATCGTGTTGTAGCTTCTATAATTCACCATACGGATGCACATACCCACCTCTAAGATTCCTTCCATCTTGCGATCGATGCGGAAGAAAACAAAACAGATCAGTGCTCCTCTGCTCTATGCAGCCTTGCTGATGTACTACGCCATGATCCGGAATGATACACCCAAATGGGCGAAGCGAATCATTCTCGGCGGATTTGTATATCTCTTCACACCCATCGATGCAGTGCCTGATATAGCTCCTATCATCGGGTACACGGATGACCTGGGTGTCATGTTCTACGCGCTCGTCCTGGTGGCTGCATACATTGATCCACAAGTCCGGTCCTCTGCAATGCGCACCCTACAATCATGGATCGGTGATGTAGATGACCTTGCTTTAAAGAAGGTGAACGAACTCCTCTAGATATCTTCGCTGACGCTATCTTCGATGTTCACAGGGTCAGATCTTCTGGCTGACATTAATCAGATCCATGCGTTACGAAAAAATACCGTCAGTCTTATTCACTGAGCGAAGGGCTGAATTCGCCAAAAAAATGGAACCGGATTCAATCGCCATTTTTTTTTCAAATGATGAAATGCCGCGCACGGGTGATCAATTTTATCCTTACAGGCAAGATTCAGCTCTCTTTGCGCTGACCGGAATTGATCAGCCCGGGACTATCCTCATCCTTTATCCGGATGCAAAAAAGAAAACCAACAGGGAGATTATATTCATCCTACCCAGTGATCCACTTCATGCAATCTGGAATGGAGACCGGCTGACACTCCCCGACGCCAGGCAGATATCCGGAATTTCTTCGGTCAAATTTTCAAACGATTGGGATACAATCACGCCTGAGTTGTTTCATGCCGCTGATTCCATTTATGTCAATTCCAGGGAACAGGATAAATTCCATTCACCAGTCATGACTCAAAATGACAGGAAAGCAATCGAGCTCAAACAACTATACCCGATACATAGTTTTCATCGTGCACAACCCATCCTGCGGCAGATGATGATGATCAAACATCCAGCCGAAATCAACCTGATCCGGAAAGCAGTAGATGTCACAGCAGAAGCATTTCGTCATGCCCTTCATCATTGCAAACCCGGGATGAAAGAATTTGAACTCGAAGCCGTGCTCACGTATATATTTACAAAACACGGTTGCCGACATGCATTTGAGCCTATCATCGCATCAGGCAAATCTGCTTGCACACTCCATTACATTCAAAATGACAATGTCATTCGGGAAGGTTCACTCGTCCTGATGGATTTTGGAGCAGAGTATGGTTGCATGACATCGGATATCAGTCGCACGATCCCCGCATCAGGTGCTTTTTCAAAGGAGCAAAAAAATATATACAATGCAGTCCTTCGTGTTTTAAAGCACATGATGAGCTGGATGACAACGGGTGTTAAGCTTTCGGAATTAAATAAAGAAGCAGGGAAACTCATCGAGCAGGAGTTGGTAAAATTGAAATTGATCACCCGGGCAGACATCCGTAAGCAAGATATCCGCTCACCCTTGTGGAAAAAATATTTCATGCACGGGATTGGTCATCACCTGGGATACGATGTCCATGATATTGCTGAAAAGGATAGTCCGCTGAAAGCCGGAATGGTGCTCACCTGTGAGCCCGGGCTCTATGTTCCGGAGTTGGGTATCGGCATCCGGTTGGAAAATGATGTCCTCATCACCCGAAAAGGACCTGTCAACCTCATGGCCTCGATTCCCATCGAAGCAGAGGAAATCGAAAATCTGATGCAGGCCAAAACATAATCAAAACCCCGATTGTCTTAATGGTAATTCGGCTTCAGATGGGTTCGGGTTTAACTCGGTATTATTCTCACTCGGTATTATAGGCCTTCTCAGCATCTTAAAACTGACAGGCTTACCGTAATTTGGTTAAATCCTTATTGGCAACAATCCCATCATATCCCGGATCCATCCCTGTCAATCACTCACGAATCAAAAAAAACTAAATTAAGATGAATAGAAAATTACTTCCACTACTACTGCTCCTTTCAGTTCTTTGGACCAACGCCTACAGTGATCACCTTTCCTCCAGTATATTGTTCAGCGCCCGGCTCAGTGGAGAAAATGAAGTCCCTGAAGTGAACACCAATGGACAGGGAGTTGCATTTTTCACTTTTGATGAAAAAAAATCCACACTTTATTTCAGTGTCAGCCTGAGCAACCTGAGTACACCGATCACAGGTATGCATATCCATGAAGGCCCTCCGGGTGAAAATGGTCCTGTCATCATCAACCTGGTTCCATTTTTAAATGGAAACCGTGCGAAAGGAGCGATACAAAATGTGACACGCGCGACGATCGCGAAGATGCTGACAGGTGCCTACTATATTAATGTGCATACAGAAAATAATCCGGGTGGCGAAATACGCGGCCAGGTGGAACTTGAAACAGATACCCGTTTTACGGCATTGCTCAGCGGAGCCAATGAAGTACCAGCAGTTGCTTCTCAGGGGCAAGGACTTTTTATTGCCAACCTTTCTCATTCCCGCACCCTGCTTACTTTCAATAGTGTATTTCGTGGTTTGTCGAGCCCCGTCATCGGTGCGCATATTCACAATGCTGCTACCGGCGAGAATGGACCTGTCATCCTGGACCTCACGGATTCGATCTCAGAAAATACGATCAGTGGCACTTGGTATCCTTCTGATTTTCTTGCTGCCCTGCTTGCAGGTGAATTATATATCAATATCCACACAGCTGACAACCCGGGCGGAGAAATCCGTGGACAACTTCTCGTGCAGGAAGGATTACAATTTGATGTCATTCTTAATGGCGACCAGGAAAATCCTCCGATAGATCTGAGTGCGCGAGGCGCAGGCATCATTACTGTCAGTCCCGATCTATCTACACTTGATTATTACATTTTGTTTGATAGTCTCAGCGGGCCAGCTGAAGGTGCGCATTTTCATTTAGCCAATTTAGGAATGAATGGTGGAGTGGCCATTGATTTGTCAGATCACATCCTTGGCAATGTCATCGAAGGTTCTACTCCGATCACAATCGATTTCCTGAATCGATTGCTTGCAGGGGGTGTCTATCTTAATATACATACAGAAGCAAATCAGGGCGGTGAAATTCGCGGGCAGGTATATAAGCTTGCACGCGAACCTTACGTGTTTGATATGAATGGCGGACAGGAAGTCCCACCCAATTCTTCAACTGCAACAGGTGCAGGATTTGTCACCATAGACAGAGATCAAACAAATGCACATTTTATGATCGTGTACAATGGGTTGCAAAGTGATTTTACAGCTTCTCATTTTCATCGCGCACCACCAGGGGTCAATGGCCCGGTTATTTTTAATCTCACGGATGATTTCAATGATTTCGGTGGCGCATACGGATACTGGGACCATGAGGATGCAAGTCCTTTCAATGCATCTCCACTCTTCCGTGAGAATGAAGTTTATGTAAACGTACATTCCATGGGCTTGCCCGGAGGTGAGATCAGGGGAAATGTCACACGGGCACGCGATCTCTTTACAGAAGTTCCATTCAATCCGCAATTTGGAAACAACCTGATGCTGCTTGCTGAAATGACAGGCTCACAGGAAGTGCCTCCGGTAACAACAGATGTCATCGGCGTAGGAACAGTTTATTTTAATGAAGACCGGACAAAAGCATTTGTCAATGTGACTGTTGATGGACTCTCCGGACCTATCACTGGAGCTCATATTCACGATGGTGCTTTCGGTGAAAATGGACCGGTGTTGTTTCCACTCACATTTCTCGGAAACAGGATTCAAACTGAGATCACCAAGATCACGCCAGAGGAACTTGGAAAGTTATTGGGTGGACAGACATATATTAATGTACACACATTGGCGAATCCCGGTGGTGAGATCAGGGGACAATTATTTCTCGAACAGGACCTCACTTTTATTTCTTTAATTCTCGGTGAATTTGAAGTAGATCCGGTCGTCACGGATGCACGTGGCCTTGGTACTTTTCATTATACCATTGGTACCTTGTCATTAGATGTCAATATTCAACTGACAGAATTGTCAAGTAACATCACTGGTGCCCATTTGCACAGAGCAGCCTTTGGAGAAAACGGACCGGTAGTCATTGGTCTTGATTCTTTACGTGATGGCAACAGGTACCAGGGAAGAGTGAATCTGACATTTGATGATTATGCAGCGTTGCTTACAAATAATCTGTATGTCAATATTCATACTGATACAAACCCAACCGGAGAGATCAGGGGGCAATTATTTTTTGCAAACGGACTTGTGTTTGATGGCTGGATGTCCGGGTTACAGGAGATTCCATTTGCGACAACTACAGCCAGTGGTTTAGCAGTTGCTTTAGTATCGAATGATCTGAGCCGTATTGATGCACTCATGGTTACCGATGGTGTCTCAGGCACTATAGGTCAATCGCATTTTCACATGGCAGCGCAGGGATCCAACGGAAGTGTCATCCAGGATTTAACGCCAAGTCTGAACGATAATGATATCATCAATTTTTTCACAGCACCCTCGACGCAGCTGGTTGATGCATTATTATCCGGCAATATTTACATCAATGCACATACACCTGCATTTCCCGGTGGAGAGCTCAGAGGGCAGATGTATAGATTAGCGCGTGATGGTTATGGATTTGATATGTGCCCGCAACAGGAAATAAATCCTGTCAATGCACCTTTAGCACAAGGTTCGGGCGCTGTGTCAATCGATCGCTTACATGAGAACTTTAATGTTGCCTTCGCCACGACCGGACTTACGGGCCCGGTGACAGGAGCGCATTTTCATGTTGGAGAGATCGGTGTTTCAGGACCGGTCGTATTTAATTTCACTCCTTTCCTGGAGAATGGTGCATTATTTGGATATGGTGTACCCTCATCGGATTCGGCATTAATTCCTTCCATCCTCGATGGTGACATTTATGTCAATGTGCACACTACTGCACATGGAGGTGGTGAAATACGCGGACAAGTGGTGAAAGAATCTTTATGTACGATCGAAACCGGGATTGATGAACTGGCACACATTGTCAATGAAGTGTCCTTGAGTCCAGTTCCTGTTTTTGAAAGTCTGCATGTTGCAATTGATATTCATACGAGTGCCTCATTATCAATGAATGTGCTTGATATGTCCGGCAAATTGATTTCATCTGATCAGTATTCATTAACTGAAGGTGAGAATACAGTTGAAATCAATACTTCCAATCTACATTCGGGATTTTATATCCTGATGATCAGTGATGGTCAGGCTGCACAGGCTTACAAGTTTGTCAAATGATAATTCAATGAAAATGGGCAAAAGCCGCAGTACCGGATGACCCGGATTGCGGCTTTTTCTTTTTAATTAGTTCCTCCCGCATGACAGGTTTAAGCTTTCTTTAATACTCTGGTTATACACCTTAACACTCTCCGCAGCGTCTATACTTAAACTGATTAAAATATCTGAAGTATGAAAACGCTGAAAGTAACCCGCAACAAAAGTTTTGAATGGAGCCTTGGTATTCACATGAGCCTCCTGCTACTGGGATTTCTTCCTTTTGCCCATAAGATGGTAACGGTAGAACCAAAAGAATACATCATGGAGATCGGTTTCCAGGAATTACCTGAATTCCAGGAATCAGGAAGTGAAGGTCTACAAGCCAGAAGCCCTATCTACAATGAGCAACCTGAACCAACAACGGATTCACCTGAAAAGGATCCAATCCCGGTCGACGCAACTGAGCCAGTGAAGGAAATCACCGTTGCTGAAGACGTGAGCGAGATCGAAAGTGAAGTGGTGACTGAATCTGAAACGGATGTGGTAGCCAGCGAATCCGGTGATCATGGCAGCGATGCAGAGACACATGGTGATGGTGGCGGTAGTGGCAGCCCACTCGAGGGTGACCAGGATGGTGGAGCGATGGCAGGTGATGGTACAAACGGAGACGGACTGGAAGGTGATGGTATCATTACCCGGAAGATCATCTACCACGAAGACATCGGTCGAATCGCAAAAACCAATGGTCGTATCGTTCTCAATATCTGTATCAACAGACAAGGCAAAGTGGAATATGTCGCTTATAATCCTGACAAGACAACTATCATGGATAAAGAGATCATCCGCAAGGCAACTGATATCGCAGCACGTTACCGGTATGAAACAAATTACTCAGCTCCAAAACGAGAGTGTGGACAATTGACATTCATCTTTACGATTGAAGAACCTATCAAAATGATTTGGTAAAATAAAAAAGGATCCCGCCTGCAGCGGGATCCTTTTTTTTGATTTAACCCAAAAATCAAAGTGCTCTTTTTGTAGCGACGCGATTAATCGCATCTCTACAAAAAGAGCACTTTAAATTTTAAAACTTCACGCCGAGCGCCAGTGTCCAGCCTCTCAGCTTAGATTCGGGACGTGCTTTGATGATCGGATGTAAAGCATGATGATATTTGAGGTCGAGCGTCAGGAAAGAGATAACCTCTACCTGAGCTACACCGGTTAACGAAGCGAAGACTCCATGTAACCTGTCATCGTCCAGCTCCAAATCATTTGCATCAAGGTTGTAATAAAAATTAGCCTCACCCCCTGCCATTAAAGAAAAATTGACAGCGGGGATATCTATGACTTTCATTCCAAAGGTGACGGGAATCGTAAAATAATGTACTCCATTCCTTTTTGGAATTTCAAATGTGAAACCACCTTCCTGATTGAGGATCGAAAGCCGGCGATAATGGAATCCGGGAACAAACAGAAAACGATGATCGATAATAAACATATCGAACCCGATGGATTGTCCGGAATGACTTGATTGACCTGATTGTTCCATTTCATCCTTGATCGACCAGGTATTCACGCCCACTTTGGGATTGAACTCTGTCTGGGATAAGGCGGATAAGGGAAATAAAAAGCCGATAAATATTGCCAGGGTGGCAAAGCGCGAAGTAAAATTCATTTTACTATAAACTTGATAGTGGGGGTGCGGCAGGACAAAAGTAAGGTTAATTTCGCTTCCTAATGCTGTTATTGTGGACTTGATAACAGTTATTGCGTAATAGATAACAATTGCATGTATCCGGATCTTTCCTACCTGTTTCACGACCTCTTTGGCAGTGACCCCGACAATTGGCTGAGTGTTTTCAAGACATTTGGTGTCCTCCTGATCCTGTCCTTCCTGGCCAGCGCTTATTTTTTGAGGCTTGAATTGAAGAGAAAAGAGGAGGAGGGATTATTGCATGGCTCCGTTGAAAAGGAAAAAACAGGTTTCCCGGCCACAGGGAAGGAGATAGCGCAGAATGCGCTTTTTGGATTTATCATTGGCTGGAAGCTTCCATACATCCTTCAGCATTTTGAAGAATTTAAACCTGATCCGGCTGCCATTCTTCTATCAGGTAAAGGCACGTTTCTCCTGGGTTTAGTGGGTGCTGCTGTATTTGGTTTCTTAAAATATTGGGATCACCGGAAACGTCAGCTTGCGAAACCCACGATCAAAGAAGTAATGGTGTCGCCTCACCAGAGGATAGGTGATATTACCATCCTCGCAGCTATCTCCGGGCTGGTCGGGGCACGATTGTTTTCCATCATTGAGAGTGAAGAA
This sequence comes from Saprospiraceae bacterium, assembly GCA_031392195.1. Classification (GTDB taxonomy): domain Bacteria; phylum Bacteroidota; class Bacteroidia; order Chitinophagales; family Saprospiraceae; genus Opimibacter. The sequence continues at coordinate 14,084 of JANMVA010000456.1, forward strand.
AACATAAAAGCTTTCATACAGGATCCGCTTGATCAGTTATTGAGTGGTAGTGGACTCGCTATCTATGGCGGATTGATCCTTGCCTTTATCACGGTTTATTTATATATCAAGCGAAAAGGCATGAAACCCATTCATGTCATGGATGCTGTTGCTCCGGCATTGATCATGGGTTATGCTGTTGGTCGGATAGGATGCCAGTTATCCGGCGATGGAGATTGGGGTATCGTCAATACAGCACCTCCGCCATCATGGTGGATCTTTCCGGATTGGGCATGGTCGTATGATTATCCGCACAATGTATTGAATGATGGCATTCAAATCGAAGGATGTCTTTGGGAATATTGCCGTCATCTCGGTGAAGGTGTCTATCCCACTCCTTTATATGAAACTTTTTTTTCATTGATCATCTTCGGGATCTTATGGTCATTGCGAAAAAAAATTAAAATCCCGGGGATCATTTTTTTCCTCTACGTTTTCCTCAATGGTGTAGAACGTTTATGGATTGAAAAGATCAGGACGAACCCGGACATCACTGTTTTGGGAATGGAAGCGACGCAAGCGGAATACATTGCCTTTCTATTAATTGTGATTGGTGCAGTGGGGATGGTGTGGTGTTATTTAAAAGGCAAGCGCACAACCTCTGCTTCGTGAACCGTGAACCGTGAACCGTGAGAACGTGAGAACGTGAGAACGTGAGATCGTGAGATCGTGAGAAACGTGAGAGCTCACTAGATGTGTTCGACCAACGACCCAGGACTAATGGAGATCTGGACTATCAGAATATAAGCGCGAAAGGTCCCCGGGGTTGCATGAATGAAAGAGCGTGCAACGCGATATTCATTTGCACACAGGGGTAGGGGTAGCGCCGCAGATGTGAGAACGTGAGAAGTGAGTCGTGAGAGACTGAGAAATCTAAGGTCTTCATAAAGGCGAATATGATGATTATTTAGCGCCAGATTATTGATAATTTAAGCAGGACTTTATTAGATTTACCAAAACAAAACCACCCCTTTTATGAAAAACCTATTATTTGCCTTATTGGCTATTACGTGTATGATAGCCTGCTCTCCTGAGTCTGACGATCTTTCCAGTCCACGTGGACAAGGGATCGATTTTCGTGCGGCTAACAAAGTGAAGGTGTGTCACAATGGACACATCATCAACATCAGCCGAAGTGCTTTGCCCGCACACATTGCCCATGGTGATCCGTATGACAATGATGGTGATGGTTATTATTCTGCCGAAAATGATTGCGGCATGCCTGTCGATTGCAATGATGATGATAATTCCTTATCAGACAATTGCTGCTTGAGCGGAAACTGGTGTGGTGAGCAAATTACATATTTCTCAATTGAGATCAATTTTAATGAAGACTGTTCCGCTTTTGTCTATTTTAATGGGGGCGACTGTGAAGTCGGTGATCCCATTTGGACATTTGTTTCATCGAATGGAAACGAATATGTCTATATAGAGACAGATCCCTGTGGTATTACAGGATGTACAGTAACAGTGACAGATAATGGTGATTCCTTATACATTGTCTACAGTAATTGTGCAGCTCAAGCTGAAGGCGAAGTCATTCCTTGCGTAGAATAAAAATAATTGAGTAGTTTAAAAGGCCTGCTTACTGCGGGCCTTTTTTATCTAGTAATTCCTCGACCATAGTTGTGAGCCTGGATAATTGCTGCTGCTGATCTGAAATCATTTGCTGCATGCTGGCTTCTCTTTGTTTGAGTTCTTCGATCTGGAGTTGTTGTTCTTTAATGGCTTCTACCAATACCGGTGCCAAGCGGCCATAATCCACAGCTTTGTATCCATTGCTATCCGTTTGCACGATTTCAGGATAAAGCTTTTCAATATCCCGGGCGGCAAAACCGATTTGTCGTTCATGACTAAATTCCTTTTCGATAAATTCATTTGTTCTCCAGAAATAATACAAGCCCTGCAGGATATCAGGATACGCCGTTGTGGAACGATCGGGTTCATGATGAAAGATAATATGAGAATGTGAGAATGTCAGCTTTGGCGAGCTGCTCTCAGCCACTGTATGTGGAGTTTTACTTTTATATCCGGGCCGTGATCATTTCCTCGACGCCATTTCCCGAATCATCATTTTTAATTCATTAATCTGGACCTGTTGCGATTTAACAAGTGAAGTCAGCGCATCGATTTGTTGTTGTTGGTCCGATGGTTGGCTAGAGAATCTTAATTCTTCGATCATGACCTGCTGTTCTTTAATGGCCCCAATCAGAATGGGGATCATTTCTGTATAATTAACCGTATTAAACTCAACCTCATCACTCAGTTTTCTGCCAGTAAGCTCGTCGTGATTTTCATAATGTGCGGGCTGGACAGCTTTTTTAACTGCGCCCGGTATCACTTGCTGTACTTCATCAGCGATTAATCCATAATGAACTCCCTCGGGGAGATTCATGTGTTTAAAATCATCTGTTTTGTATGTGTAATGAGATGGTTTGAGTTGATTGATGATGAATAATGCACCGGTGAGTGGTTGAATATCTTTTTTCAATTTACGATCCGATCCTTGATAAAAAGTTGCAAAAACTTCTCCGTTAAAATAGCCGGCCCAATTATTTGCACTGCCACTGGCAGAAGCGTATACGCCATAAGCATTTGCCCCACCAATTGCAGTTGCAAGAACACCATAGTTGTCTAAGGTGCCATTATGTCCCTGGGCAAACAGTCCATATCGATAACCGGATCCGGCCGATACTGCAGTGCCATAAAGTCCGGCTCTTCCTCCAATCGCATAAACACCTGTTCCCTGACCGGGTGTATTGTTACAACTACCATATACTCCTTCACCATTAAACACAGTGAGCGCATTAATAAAATTTCCCGCCCTGTTTGCGCTACCCGTAACATGAAGGGGATATTCAGGTGTAGATGTACCAATACCAACCCTGCTATTAATGGCATCATATGTCATGCCCCATCCCACAGGTCCACCATAAAAACCAATGTTCTGATTATTCTGAGTACCCATAAATCCCAGATATGCGGAATTATCGGATTTGTAGAGCCAGATACCAGGACCATAGTCCAGATGAAGTGGCTCCGTGCCATTCTTTAATTCTATTCGTCCTTTCGCGATCATACCAGTACCACCATAATTGATGATGCGCATCCTTTCAAAAAAGGAATCACTGGAACCATACCCAAATGCAACATCAGATCCTGATACATCACTATGAATCTGCAATAATGCAGATGATATCCCGAAACCATAACTATTCGATGAATTACTCCAGAGCGAAATCTTATCGCCAATTACAGGAGCAAAACTTAACGGAAATGTTGGGGTTGCAAAGCCAATCCCGATGTTCCCGTTTCGCAATACAGTGAATGCATTACTTCTGGATGTGAATCCAAAAATCGAAAATCCATTTCCAATTTGAAAGAGCCGATCCTCATTTTCCGGAGTGAACTCATCCGGATTGTCCGTATCATCATTAAACATGCCAATGCTTAATGACGCCAGAGCTTTCGCAGTGGTGTTATGACCTATTGCAACAGAGGTAAATCCATTAGCGATTGTTCCATTGCCCATCGTGGTCGCGAGATATCCATTTGCAGTTGAAAAGTTACCCATCGCGGTAGATAGAAATCCGTTAGAAGCTGTTTCCCATCCCGTGGCGACAGAATAATCACCATTTGCCAGTGTTCGATATCCCATCGCTAAACTACTATTGCCAATAGCAATGCAACTATCTCCCATAGCTGTCGATAAATAACCAATTGCCTGCGTGAGCCTTCCAGAGGCTGTTGAATAAGTTCCGCTGGCTGTTGTTGCAGCACCCATTGTTATGGACCCGATGCCACTGGCGTATGTGTTATAACCAAGTGCAGTTGAAAAATTTCCACCGGCAATGGCATTGGTTCCAATCGCTGTGGAATAATTTCCGCTGGCTAAGGCTGAATTTCCAATGGCTGTTGATACGGTGCCACCAGCAAACGAACCAGATCCAAATGCAGTTGAGTATTCTCCACTGGCATATGTACTATGCCCTGCGGCAAATGAATAGTTCCCAATATTGCCCTGATTCCATTGGTCGCCATCCACATAGCCTACTCTGAACGCTGCTTTGTCCGGGATCCATAACATTCTCCTTCCCGGACCTTCCAATGGCAGAATTCCAGGTATACCAGGTATATTATCTGAGGCAGAAAATAATACACTGCTATCCGCTACATGTAAGCCGGCAAGCGGATCGATCGTTGCAATACCTAATCGTCCTCTGAAATATCCTTTGCTATTAATGAAATTCGTATAGAAAACTGGCTGACCAAGGGCATTGCGGTATTCCAATTGTCCATTTACACCTCCGCTATTATTATAAAACAAACCATCACCTGCAGCAGAATGCTTCATGAGAGCCTGCGTAACGGGCACGAAAAGATTTGAATTGACCCATTCGATCTTTCCGGAAAGCGAATCAAAACGCATATTGCTGCTGTTGCCACCAATGCGAAGATTCCCTTTTACATGAAGGGTGGACAATGGGCTAAGGGTCCCGATCCCAACATTCTGAGCATTGGAAAGATGATATGTCGCCAGAAAAAAGAAGAATATCAGCGCTTTCATGTGACTGGTTTTATTCAAACCTATCTTTTCTGGCATTGATTGTCAATAGAATGAAAGTTATTCGGACTTGTCCAATATCCAATTTTATTACCTTTACCATCCGGATGATTCAACTAATAGTCAACATTATTATCACATAAGATCATTTGTAATCTGCGTTACAAGAGCCCCGTCAGATTACAGCCGGGGCTTTTTTAATGAATGTAAGTAAGACATGAGCATATATCCGGAATATAAAGGACTGAACCTACCCGCTATCGACCAGGAGATCCTGAAGTGGTGGGAGGAACACGGGATTTTTGAGAAAAGTGTGGAGCAGCGCCCTCATGAAAAGCGATGGGTATTCTATGAAGGCCCCCCGAGTGCCAATGGGATGCCCGGTATCCATCACGTCATGGCCCGGACGATCAAGGATCTTTTCTGCAGGTATAAGACATTGCAGGGCTATCGCGTCGAACGAAAAGGCGGATGGGATACACACGGTCTTCCGATTGAGCTGAGTGTTGAAAAGGAATTGGGCATCACGAAAGATGATATCGGGAAATCCATTTCCATCGAAGATTACAATGCGCGTTGCAAGGAGACAGTGATGCGTTATAAAGCAGAGTGGGATGACATCACGCGAAAGATGGGATACTGGGTGGACCTGGATAATCCGTATGTCACCTACGAAAACAATTACATTGAATCCGTCTGGTATCTGCTGAAGCAACTTTATGACAAAGGGCTTCTATACAAAGGTTTTACTATACAACCTTATTCTCCTGCTGCCGGAACAGGACTGAGTTCGCATGAGCTCAATATG
>JANMVA010000516.1:0-4850 GCA_031392195.1 Saprospiraceae bacterium
TAAAAACCCATTCGGCCATAATTGTCTCACCCTGACTTTACCTTTATTTGGAAGGCCTAAAATAGCCAGCGCTCTTTCCACATCAACTCTTAGATCATTATCAGTAATCTTTAAAGAAGCGATGGAAGCATCAGACGTATATTGATCGGGCAATTGCTGGGCTTCTTCCCTGAGGAGGTTTGTTGCCCTCTGAAATTCCATCTCTATGTCCTCTTTTGATACCTCTTCGAGATTCAGTTCTAACCGGTCCTGAAGTGCCACCTGGTTGTAATTAAATCCCCATAAAAGATAAAAAAGGGTAATCAACATCCCCACCCCACCCAAAAGCCTCGATGCCTGGAAGAAAAAACCAATTTTCCAATCGTTAAACCATTTAACGATCCGCACTAATACAATCACCACAATCAGGTAAATCATCGGAAAGGGTGACCACCCCAATACCGTATCGTAGGCGACACGAAAAATCCTGAATATTCCATTATAATAAATGTGCTCAAAGAACTGGACAGGCAGAACATTGGACAAGATCAACATGAGTATGGCAGCTCCTAACCAGAAAACAGACCTCCGGTGATAGGAAATGCTTTTTCCATGCTTAGTTAATGTTATGTTATGAGCCTTGTATCCCTGCTTTTTCATCTATGGTCACCTAAAGATAATTTTGCAACTTTGCCCTGACATTCTTTGTTTTACAATCATCAACCAATTACCAATTAATCAAATCAATTTTCATTAAAATGGCATTCGAACTAACGGATAGAAACTTTCAGGAAAAAGTCATGGACCAAAAAGGTGTGGCTGTCGTTGACTTCTGGGCAGAATGGTGCGGACCCTGCCGCATGATCGGCCCGCACATCGAAGAAATGGCAAAGGAATATGAAGGAAAAGCATTGATCGCCAAGGTCGATGTAGATAACAATCCTGAAATCTCCTTTAAATATAGCGTACGCAGCATACCCACAGTCCTCTTTCTCAAAGACGGAGTGATCGTGGACAAGCAGGTTGGCGCCACAAGCAAGAAAGTATTAAGTGATAAACTCGAAGCTATATTAGCTTCTTAGTTTATCATGCGGTAGACATGAAGCCTTTCGGTAACCCCGAAAGGCTTTTTTATTTAACCCCATTGACCCCTGAAAGGGGATTTTTTTTCTTACTAAACTTTGTTACTTTTTGCTGGCCCATAGTTCGACTCGCTAATCTCATCCTTGGGCTACAGCTCACCAACCAAAATAACCAAAAAGGGCCTATGCGACACAAAAAACTTCCTCTCACTTTTCATCATTTGTTTAAGACCGGGTTCGCTTTCCCGCCTTTTAGTTTTCCACTTGCCCGGCTTTTTTCCCCGAAAAGAAAAAAGCCGGCTGTAGTAACGGTCGAACAATTTTGTGCCGCAGTTTACACATTTCGAAATGGAAGACAAATATCAGAAGCGTCCGCAATGACTAACATCATATCTGAGATCAGTTGTGTCCATATTTCATTTCGACTAGGAAAATATGTCCTTCAAAACTGTTTGAGCAACCGAATGACAATTTCAGTCGTAATCTAGTATCTAAATTCACCAAGCAACTGGAAAGAAATTGATATGAAAAACGAATAAGCGCGCAAGCGAACCCGGTGTCAAACAAGTGCAAGTGTGAATGAGCGAGTTTTTTGATGGACTAGACTTTTTGGTTACTTTTTTGGCAATGAAAAAAGTAACATGAATAGTGGGTAAGAGTAGTGAGTTTTTGGATACTTTTTCCGGAAAAAAGTATTATTAAAAGGACACAATTAGAAATAAGATTTTGATGTTCTTTTTGTGCAAAAAAGGACATTAAAGTCTAATTACTAATTTCGTACCTGATGAGTTACTTTGATCAGTTTGAACTGAGAAAATTCGATAACCTGGAATTACTGGCCAACCAGGTGGTAGAAGGCTTCATAATTGGCCTTCACAAGAGCCCTTTTCATGGCTTTTCCGTTGAATTTGCTGAGCATCGCCTATACAACCCGGGCGAGGCCACACGCAATATAGATTGGAAGATCTATGCAAGGACAGACAGGTTGTATTCCAAAAAATTTGAGGAAGAGACAAATCTGAGATGCCAGATTGTGATCGATTCATCTTCTTCCATGCAATATCCTTACCTGACTGCCGATCAGCCCGGATGGAATAAAATGAGGTTTAGCGTACTAGCAGCAGCTTCACTCATGAACCTGCTCAGAAAACAACGTGATGCATTCGGACTGAGCATTTTTGATGAAGCCTTAAATGTGCACACACCATGCAAAAGCAGCACAACTCATTACAGGTTGATGCTGACCTATCTCGAGCAACTCGTCCAACAACCTAAACTCAATAAGACAACTTCTGCAGCCCAGTCTCTCCACCAGATAGCTGACAGTGTACATAAGCGATCCATGGTGATCATTTTCAGTGACATGCTGGAGAGTGGAACCGAAGATGAAATATTCGGAGCCTTGCAGCATCTCAAACACAATAAGCATGAAGTGGTATTATTTCATGTCCTCGATCATGCGAAAGAGCTTGAATTCAATTTTGACAACCGACCATATATGTTTATCGACATGGAGACGGATGAAAAAATAAAGCTTCGTCCGCATGAAGTGAAGAAATTATATGTGGAGCAAATGGCCGCTTTTTACGAGCGCCTTAAACTCAAATGCCTGCAATATCATATTGATTTTATCACAGCAGATCAAAATGTCGGTTTTGTTCCGATCCTTCAATCCTTTCTCGTAAGAAGAAGTAAAATGGCTATATGATCAGACTTTCAGAAATACCCACACGTGCTCCTAAGGGCTTTGAAAAGGAAGATACCAAAAGGAAAACCTTAGCCATGTCAAAGCGGATAGGTGAGCTTCAGCATACCATGTTTGCTGAAAAAAAACATAGCCTCCTCGCAGTCCTGCAAGGCATGGATGCGAGCGGAAAAGATGGCGCCGCACGAAAAGTATTTCAATATTGCAATCCAACCGGGATCGATGCCTACCCTTTCAGAAAACCCACTGAAGAAGAATTTGCACACGACTTTTTATGGCGAATCCATAAGCGTGCACCCGCGAAAGGCGAAGTACAAATATTTATCCGTTCGCATTACGAAGATGTGCTGATCCAGCGCGTGCATAAATGGATTGATGAAGAAAAGGTAACCAAACGCATCGATTCAATCAATGATTGGGAGACTTTGTTGCAATACGATAATAACACTACGATTCTAAAATTTTACATGCACATTTCACCTGAGCGACAGAAAGAAAAATTGCAGGAACGGATAGATGAACCTGCTAAACAATGGAAGCATAATGATGCTGACTGGAAAGAAGCGGAGCGATGGCCAGAATATATGCATGCGTATGAGGATGCCATCAACCGAAGTACTATTCCATGGATCATCGCCCCTGTTGATCAGCGATGGTACAGGGACTATTTTATAGCAGAGAAGGTATTAACTGTGCTGGAAGGACTTAAAATTAAACTTCCGACCAAGGAGGATCAGGAAGAAGAATAGGCCTTTTTCGATCAATCAGCATGATTATCTGTCATACAAGGCTTCCAGGACTTCCATAAGCAGTCGATATTACCGACCTTTGCGGCCTTATCTTACTCAGTAGAAAATCACCTTTTCATTTATGGGACAATTCCTCAAACAGACATTAGCCAGTTGCCTTGGCGTTTTTATTGCCGGCTTTTTATTCCTCTTCCTGATGATTGCTTTTTTTGCCGTACTGGTTGCGGGAGCAGGTGGTGGGAGTAAAAAAACACCCATCACTTCCGGAAGCGTCCTGGCACTTGATTTCACCAATTATTATCCGGAGCATACCAATAATGTAGCAGCACGATCTTTCTCATTCAATGAAAGTGATGTACCCGGATTGCATGATATCGCAGACCTGATCCGTCATGCTGCTGAAGATGACAAGATCAAAGGCATCCTGATTGAAAATGGGATCGGTAGCATGGGCAGCAGCTCAGCCAAAGTGATCATTGAGGCATTGATGGACTTTAAAGAGTCGGATAAATTCCTGGCAGCATATGGCGATTATTATACGCAGGAGGGATATTACCTGGCGAGCCCTGCTGATCACATCACTTTGCATCCGGTTGGAACGATTGATTTCAGAGGATTTGCAACCTATGTTCCTTTCTTCAAAGGCCTCATCGACAAGATCGGGATTGACATGCAAATCTATTATGCGGGAAATTTTAAAAGTGCGACAGAACCATTTCGTCGAACAGAGATGAGTCCCGAAAATAAATTACAGACACGAGAGTATATCACAGACATCTATAATCTCTATCTCGATGATGTAGCAACTGCAAGAGGTATTTCATCAACCGAATTAAAAGCCCTGGCATGGGACTTTGGTATCAAGAATGCAGATGATGCCTTGAAACACAAATTTGTAGATGAGATTGGGGCAAAAGCAGAATGTGAAACGTGGATGAATGCACAACTTGGAAAAGAACCATTACATAAAATAAATTACGTCAGTATCGAAGAATATGCAGACGGAACACCAAAGGAGCCTTCTGACTATGCTGTCAAAGAAAGAATAGCCATTGTATATGCCGAAGGAGAAATAGTCAGCGGCAGAGACGAATACGGTGTCATAGATGATGGAAGATATGTAAAGCTACTGAAGGAAATCAGGAGTCAGGATGATATCAAAGCTGTTGTACTGCGAATCAATAGTCCCGGTGGCAGTATCCTGAGTGCTGAAAATATCTACAGGCAATTGGTTGGCTTGAAAGCTGATGGTAAAAAGCTGGTGGTATCGATGGGTGACCTCGCTGCAAGTGGAGGGTATTATTTGTCTGCTATGGCCGATACGATCATTGCTCA